>JAFOYI010000002.1 GCA_017391425.1 Clostridia bacterium
AGTTGCCATAATATAGCCTCCGTTTATAAAAAATATTGCTTTTACATCTGTAGTATACTATATTATACGCAGTTTATCAACAGTTATGCACAGTTTCGTGCATAAAATTTAAAAATGAGTGCTATTTTAGCGGTTCGATTAGCCTATGTATTTATTTTTTTAGTGGCATTTTAATAACACTCGGGAACATCAAGGGAGGTTGGCGTTAACTTAAAGCAGGGTTACAACGGTGATCTTACCTCTAAGCAGGCAGGTTCTATCGGCGGACAGATGGTTAAAAAGATGATCGAGTCTTACGAAAACAGCATGAAATAAGACTTCGTGTCGATTAAGGAGACCCGGCGAAGGGTCTCCTTTTTTTGAATAAAACCGTCTTATCGGTAAAAAATACTTTTAAAGGAGTGATAAAAGTGTTTGATAAAATATGCCTTATACTGGTTATTATCGGTGCGCTCAACTGGGGTCTTGTAGGACTTTTTGAGTTTGACCTTGTGGCTTGGGCGTTCGGCGGTGCGACGGCGATAATAAGCAGAATAATTTACACCGTTATAGCGCTTGCCGGCATATGGTGCATTTCCCTTTTGTTCAGGGACAGGGCTGTGGCAACAGATTAAAGTGCAGGAAAAACGGGCTGCTGAAAGCGGCCCGTTTTATATTACTTATCCCATTTGTTGCAAAGTGCCGTTATTTGGTCGGCGAATGCGGCAATATCCTTATTTGCCGCCTGGCGATATTTTTCTATTACAGCCGAAAGCCGTTTCCCGGCAGTTACAAGCCTTGCGAATACGGCGGCGTCACGCTTATTGAACTTGCCCTTTTGTTCGATTTTCTGCCTGTTGCCTGTGTTTAAGCAAATTCCTGTCAGCAAATCGTAAGAGGCGCCGTTATAAGGTGCGGCTGCAGGTATTTTAAGGGTCTGAGTTACCGTCGATGCAAATTCGTCGCAAACCGTATCGTTTCCGTGGTTTACAAATATTTGCTTTGGCTTTTCCTTAAAGCCCGAAAGCCACGAAAGAAGTATTTTTTCGTCTGCATGGCCGCTTATTCCGTCCAATTTTTCAATATGAGCGTTTATCTGTATTGTTTCACCGAAAAGACGGACGCTCGGAGCGCCGTTTATTATTGTCCTGCCCAAAGTTCCCTCTGCCTGATAACCTACGAACAGAACCGTGCTGTCTTTTCGCCATAAATTATGCTTAAGATGGTGCCTTATTCTGCCTGCCTCGCACATTCCGCTTGCGGAAAGTATTATTTTCGGGGTTTTATCTATGTTTATCCGCACCGAATCGTCGCTTGTGACCGAAAGCTTAAGCCCCGGAAATTTTATCGGGTTTATTCCGCTGTCAATCAGTCTTACGGTTTCATCGTCATAATATTCCCTTAAAGATCCGCTGTAAATCTCGGTTGCCTCAACCGCAAGCGGACTGTCAACATATACGGGGAAATTATCGTGTCCCTTAATCAGCCCTTTTTCCTTTATAATGCGGAGCAGGTATAAAAGCTCCTGCGTTCTGCCTACTGCAAACGAGGGTATAACTACATTGCCGCCCCTGTCAAAGGTTTCCTGTATTATTCTTGTAAGCTGTGATACATAATCGGGTCTGTCCCCGTGAAGTCTGTTGCCGTAGGTGGATTCGATTATAATGTGATCGGCTTTGTCGGGCTGACCGGGATTTTTTATAAGCGGACGGTCGGTGTTGCCGAGGTCTCCCGAAAAAACAACCGTTTCTGTTTTTCCGTTTTCGGTAACGGTCAGGCTTATACTTGCGGAACCTAAAAGATGTCCGGCGTCGGTGAATTTTATTTTTATTCCGTCGCAAAGAGTGTACTCTTTTTCATAATCGCAGGGCACAAACTGCTTCATGGCTTTTGTTACATCCTCTGCCGTGTAAAGCGGAACATAAGGAGCACCGCCAGAACGCTTTGCCTTGCGGTTTCGCCATTCGGCTTCAAATTCCTGTATATGTGCCGAATCAAGCAGCATAATAGAGCAAAGCTTTGCCGTTGCGCCGGTTGTGTATATAGGCCCCGAAAAGCCGCCGGCGGTAAGCTCGGGTATTTTTCCGGAATGGTCTATATGTGCGTGAGTAAGCAAAAGAAAATCAACCTGACCTGGCAGAACTGGTAAAACGGAATTTTCGTATATATCCGGACCCTGTTCCATTCCGCAGTCAACCATAACGGTTTTTCCGCACGCCTCAATCAGTGTACAGGAGCCTGTTACCTCATGAGCGGCTCCGCAAAATGTAATTTTCATTGTTTCACACTCCTTACATTCATATTATACTTGTGTAATGCTTATTTTTCAACAAACAAAAGGACTTTTTTGATTAAAAATAATATATACCGTTTCGATTGGGAATACTAAAAACGAAAAACAAAGGAAGGATGAATATTATGCAAAACAATTCAGGCTCTTTTATTAAAGGTCTCGGAACCGGAATGGTAGCCGGAGCGGCGGCGGTTGTTGTCGGCAAGGTTGTAATGCAGGACCATAAGAATATTACAAAGGGTTCGGCAAAGCTTGTAAAAGCCGTCGGCGATTTTGTAGACGGCGTACAGACAATGTTTCATTAAAGCAAACCTCCGTCAGGCTGTCGCCTGACGGAGGTTTTATATAAATTAGTTTTCTATAAAATTTATAATATCGTTTATAACATCGCTGCGGCATATATCATTTTGTATTTCGTGACGGCAATTATCGTATAGCTTAAGGGTTACATTTTTACAGCCCGATTTTTTAAGCTTGTTGTAAACCTTTATAACACCTTTGCCGTAACTGCCGACGGGGTCTTCACTGCCTGATATAAGCATTATCGGCAGATCCTTTCTCATGCTTTTAAACCACGCTTTGCGGTTTGCGGAGTAATTAAGCTTCACAAGGTCGTGCATAGCCGATGCGGTGAATTTAAAATTGCAGAATTTATCCGCCTCGTATTTTGAAACGACTTCCTTGTCGGATGTAACCCAGCTGAAATCCGAGTCCCCCTCAAACCGCTTGTTGTAAGCGCCGAATGCAAGGCGGTTTATAAGCTTTGAACGGTGTTTTTCTCCGAAAAGAAGTGAGATGATATCGGTTATAACAAGACCGAACGGAGCGGCAGGATTAGGACCGCCGGTGCCGCAAATTATGAATTTTTCAATATCGCCGCCGTAGTTTTCGGCAAAAATTCTTGAAATAAACGAACCCATTGAATGACCCATAAGATACATCGGTTTTCCGGGGAAAAGCTTTTTTACCGAATCTTCAAAAGCTTTAACATCGTTAACAAGATATCTCCAACCGTTGCGGTGGGCGATAAATCCCAGTTCATCCTCGTTTCTTACGGTTTTTCCGTGACCTAAATTGTCATATCCGCAGCAAACAAAGCCTTTCTCGGCAACCGCCGAAAAAATATGGTCATATCGGTCAATATATTCGCACATACCGTGTACTATATGAAAAATGCCTTTAATTTCACCCTGCGGAATGTATATAACTCCTTTAAGAGTATGAATGTTATCAGTGCTCGGCACCTCAATGGCTTTAATTTCGTAAGGCATATATCTTCACCGCCCGTTTACAGGAATCCTCGGCACTCTCTGAGAAATGCCGCAGGTGATTTCATAATTTATTGTGCCGCATTTTTCCGCAATTTCTTCAACAGGAAGCTCTTTCCCGAATAAAATAACCTCATCGCCCTGTTTGACTTCATCAATATCACTTACATCAACAGAAAGCTGATCCATACAGATTCTGCCTATAATATTTGCACTTTTGCCGTGAATTATAACACGGCCTTTGTTTGAAAGCGCTCTCGGATAACCGTCTGCATAGCCTGCCGTAACCGTGGCGATTTTCATATCCCTTTGCGCCGTAAAGGTTCTGCCGTAGCTTACAGAGGTGCCTTTTCTAATTTGTTTTACCATTGAAACTACGGATTTTACGGTCATTACCGGAATAAAATCTTCTTTAAGCTCAAGCCCGTATGCAGGCGTCAGACCGTAGAGAATTATTCCCGGACGGCACATATCAAGGTGCTTTTCCTTATCAAGGCAAAAGGCGGCGGAATTACAGCAGTGGCAAACCTTGGGGGTAAGACCTGCATTTTTAAAGCGTGATACGGCGGCTGAAAATCTTGAAAACTGCTCTTTGGTATAGCCGTCTTCTTCTTTTGGGGTGCGGTCGGAAACACAGAAATGCGTAAACATACCGTCTAATATAAATCCGGGAAGCCGTGCCGCCGCTATGGCGTCCTCAATTCCCGAAAGCTCACCGTCCCTGCAGTCAAAGCCTATGCGCCCCATACCGGAATCGATTTTTATATGAATTTTGAGCGTGAATCCGCCGTTTACCGCACTTTCGGACAGAGCCTTGGCGTATTCCGATGAGAAAACGCACTGCATAATGTCGTTTTCATAAAGGATTTTTGCCGCATTTGCAGGAGTATACCCGAGTATCAGGACAGGCTTTTTAATCCCGTATTTGCGAAGACTCACAGCCTCGTCTATATTTGAAACCGCAAAAGCGTCCGCACCGGCTTTATCAAGCAGAGGTGCAACAAGCTTTGCAGAGTGCCCGTAGCAATCCGCCTTTACCACCGCCATAATATAAGCGCCGCCGGCTTCTTCCTTAATGATATCAAAATTATGTATCAGGGCCGAGGTATCTATTTCGGCCCATGTTCTGTGTAAAAATTCCAAACGGATTCCACCTTATGTCTTACTTTTAATTCCCCTCAGTCTTCGGTTAATTCTGCCTGCAAACGGAATACCCACAATGCTTAAAAGCACCCACAGGCAGGAGTACGGCATACAAACCTGACCTATAATATTAAGGGGCATTTTACTGTAATCCCAAACATTCTTCTTTAATATTATATTAAAAACCACGCCGAAAATAAACTCTACACCGGTAATAAAGGTACTGCCGATAAGTCCTTTTATAAACAGTCCGGCTTTTTTGAATTTATCGCTTATGCTCCCGAAGAACATAAAGCAAATACCGCCTGCTCCGAGCATAGACCAGTGCGTGTAACCACGCCATATGATTTCTATAAGACCGTACCCGACAGCGCCTATTGAAAACAGCATAAACCGAGCTTTTCGCTTTTGCATTTTACCACCCTATGCTATTATCGGTAAAAATGCAAAATGCTATACAATAATTTAAAAGGAAAAACTACCGCCTTCTTTTGGTAATGGCGAGAAGTCTTATCAGCTGGGTGAGAGATACGAGCAGTGCCGCAACATATGTCATAGCGGCGGCAGACAGAACCTTTTTCAACGCTTTTATTTCTTTTTCATCTGTTAATATACCGCTTTCACGGACGGTTTTAATCGCCCGCTTTGAGGCGTTAAATTCTATAGGCAGGGTCAAAAGCTGAAAAAGCAGAGCTGCGCTGAAAAATATAACGCCCAGCTTAACAAGCAAATGAAAATTAAAAATAAAACCGATAACAAGAAGCGGAAGTGATATTTGCGAACCCAAATTGCATACGGGAAGTATAACGGAACGAGCCTTTATAGCCGGATAGCCGTAGGCATACTGTACGGCGTGACCTGCCTCGTGCGCCGCAACGCCTACCGCCGAAAGGTTGTAGGCGCCGTACACCGATTCCGAAAGCCTGATAACATTGGCTCTGGGGTCGTAATGGTCGGTAAGCGAGCCGGAAACCTGCTCTACTTTAACGCCGGTTACACCGTTTGCCTCAAGCACCAGCCTTGCGGCGTCCGCTCCGCTTATGCCGCTTCTGAAAGAAGAATATTTTGAAAATGCGGTTTTCACCTTTATCTGCGACCATATTACTATAATTATAGCCGGAATTACAAGATAAATATACAGGGAATCGAGACCGTAAAAGTGAAACTCACCCAAAATACATCACCTCAAAAATCAAACGTTAAATCTGAAGAGAACTATATCTCCGTCCTGCATAACATAGTCCTTGCCCTCGCTCCTGACAAGGCCTTTTTCCTTTGCAGCGGTCATACTGCCGCCGCAGGTGTTTATAAATTCGTCAAATCCTATAACCTCTGCACGGATAAAACCTCTCTCAAAATCGGAGTGGATTTTTCCCGCAGCCTGGGGCGCCTTTGTGCCTTTCTTTATGGTCCATGCCCTGACCTCGGGTTTTCCTGCAGTGAGGTATGAAATAAGTCCCAAAAGACTGTAACACTTTTGTATCATACGGTCAAGTCCCGACCGCTCAAGTCCGAGCTCCTCAAGGAACATTACCTTTTCTTCATCTGAAAGTCCCGAAATTTCAGCCTCAAGCGAAGCGCATATCGGCAGTATTTCCGCCTTTTCCCTGTCGGCTATTTCTTTTACGGCATTGTAGTTTTTATTTTGCTCAATACCGCCCGAAAAATCATCCTCGCTCATATTGCAGGCGTAAATTACCGGCTTTGCGGAAAGCAGTGCGGTAGTATCAAGCACTGCCTGTTCGGTGTCGTCGTTGATTTCAACCGAGCGTGCAGGAAGTCCTTTTTCAAGGTGTTCTATAAGGCGGTTTAAAAAGTCAACCTCGCCCTTTAGGGTTTTATCGCCCTTCATAGCCTTTGACGCCTTGTCAAGACGGCGCTGAGCCATTTCAATATCGGAGAAAATCAGCTCAAGATTAATCGTTTCTATATCACGGACGGGGTCAACCGAACCCTCAACATGAATAATATCGTCGCTTTCAAAACAGCGAACCACGTGAACTATGGCGTCAACCTCACGGATGTTTGCAAGGAATTTGTTTCCGAGTCCCTCGCCCTTAGAGGCGCCCTTTACAAGACCGGCTATATCCACAAATTCTATTACCGCCGGTGTGAATTTATCAGGCTTGTAAATTTCCGCCAGCTTTTCAAGCCGCTCATCCGGAACGCTTACCATACCCACATTCGGTTCAATGGTGCAGAACGGGTAATTTGCCGACTGTGCGCCGGCGTTTGTTATCGCATTAAACAGGGTTGATTTGCCTACATTCGGCAGTCCTACCATTCCAAGCTTCATTTAAAATTATCGTCCTTTTTACATTATTAGCATTTCAAATACTAATTATAATACCTGTACATACTATTTTCAAGAAAAAACTTGTAATTGCAATAAGAAAAGTTTTGCGTTTTCTATGAATATGTATTATAATCAAATAAGTAATGTAAGGAGGTAAGCTTTGTGCGCACGAATTTTTCCATTTCGCTTGAAAAAATCATTTCGGAATTTTCTCTTGAAATTTTGAATATGCCGGCAGAACCCGAAAAAATTGCCGTAAACACGGCAGAGGTGAACAGACCCGGACTTCATATGGCTGGATATTTTGAATTTTTCGATGAAAAAAGGATACAGATAATAGGAAAAAGCGAAGAAAGCTTTATTTTAAGATTTACCCCCGAGAAAGCCGAAAGCAGACTCCGTGAATTTTTCTCACATAAACCGGCGGCGGTTATAATATGCCGCAATCTTCAGGTAGACGAGGTTTATAAACGCATAGCCGAGGAATACGGAGTACCGCTTTTAAGAACGACGGAGTCAACATCGGACTTTACTGCGGCGCTGATAGCTTTTCTTAACCTTAGCCTTGCGCCGAGGGTGACCCGTCACGGTGTACTTGTCGAGGTTTACGGCGAGGGTATACTGCTGCTCGGCGAAAGCGGAGTAGGTAAAAGCGAAACTGCGATTGAGCTTATAAAAAGGGGACACCGTCTTATAGCGGACGATGCGGTGGAGATTCGCCGTGTTTCAAATAAATCCCTTGTCGGCACGGCTCCTGACAATATAAGGCATTTTATAGAGCTTCGAGGAATAGGTATTATTAATGCAAGCCGTATTTTCGGTGCAGGCGCTGTAAAGCTTACCGAAAAAATAGACCTTGTAATAAATCTTGAACTATGGGATGTAAATAAGGTTTACGACCGTATGGGTCTTGAAAATCAGACCACCGAGATATTGGGACTTAATGTTCCCTCGCTTACGATACCGGTAAAGCCGGGGCGTAACCTTGCGGTAATAATTGAGGTTGCGGCTATGAACAGCCGTCAGAAAAAGCTCGGCTACAACGCCGCAAAGGATTTGCTCAAACGGCTCGGGATGACCGATGACGATAAAAACGAAACGGGTGCCGAAAAGGTAGAACCGTTTTAAATAAGGAGAAGAAAATATGTACAAACTTGGAATTGACTTAGGCGGAACAAACATTGTTGCGGGTGTGGTTGATGAAAATTATAAAATCATCGCCACGGGAGAAATTAAGACCAACTGCCCCCGCCCGGCAGAGGAAATTATAGACGATATGGCGGCGGCGGCAAGAACCGCAATAGAAAAGGCAGGTCTTAAAATCGAAGATATTGAGTGTATGGGCGTAGGCACTCCGGGTGCGATAGATCCGGTAAACGGCATAGTTTGCTATGCTAATAATCTGGGATTTTACGATGTTCATATGGCGGAAATGCTGAAGGAAAGAATGGGCGTTGATTTTTATATTGAAAACGACGCAAATGCCGCAGCATACGGCGAGTATATAGCAGGAGCCGGAAAGGGCACTAAAAACTTTATAGCTATCACATTGGGCACCGGAGTCGGCGGCGGCGTTATAATAAACGGCAAAATCTATTCCGGCTCAAATTATGCCGGAGCGGAGCTCGGCCATACGGTTATAAATATAGACGGCGAAATATGCTCCTGCGGAAGACAGGGCTGTTGGGAGGCTTATGCTTCGGCAACCGCACTTATAAGGCAGACAAAGCAGGCTATGATAAGATACCCGAAAAGCGTTATGTGGGAGCTGTGCGGCGGCGATATAAACAAGGTAAGCGGCAGAACCGCTTTTGACGCCATGCGTAAAGGCGACGAGGTAGGAAAACAGGTTGTAGACCGTTATGAGCAATATGTTGCAATAGGTGTTTCAAACAATATAAATATTTTCCAGCCGGAGGTGCTTTGCATCGGCGGCGGAATTTCAAAAGAGGGCGACACCCTTATAAATCCGATTAAGGCATATGTTAAGGGTGAAAACTACGCAAGAAATATAGAAAAATGCACCGAAATTAAAGCGGCAGCTTTAGGAAACGACGCCGGAATAATAGGCGCCGCATATCTTTGCGATTTGTATAAATAATAATAACGGAGGAAGAAGTATGGAGCTTTGCGGTCTTGAACAGTATTGTGAAGAAAATAAAATACCGTATAAGCGCAATGAACCCATGCGGCTTCATACAAGCTTTAAAATCGGCGGTCCGGCGGATATGCTTGTATGCCCCCTGAATACAAGGGAGCTTTCGGCAGTGCTTAAAAAGTGCGGAGAGCTTTCTGTTCCGTTTTTTATAATAGGCAACGGTTCAAACCTTCTTGTGTCGGACGGCGGCATAGAGGGTGCGGTGATAAGTCTTGCCGGATTGAACCGTATAACCGTATGCGGAGAGGAGCTTAAATGCGGCGCAGGCGCAATGCTTTCGGCTGTATGTAAAAAGGCGCTTGATGAGGAACTTACGGGACTTGAGTTTGCATACGGTATACCCGGCACTGTCGGCGGAGCGCTTTTTATGAATGCAGGCGCTTACGGCGGCGAAATGTCAGATGCGGTTATATCCGCAGAGTATGTAACGGCGGACGGGACTGCGGCAACAATAAGCGCCGAGGAAATGCGGCTCGGATACAGGAAAAGCGTGTTTAAGAACGGCAATATGATAATTACCTCTGTCACCTTAAGGCTTTCAAAGGGAAACAGAAGCCTGATAAGCGAAAAAATGCAAGAGCTTATTATGCGCAGAAAGCAAAAACAGCCGCTTGAATACCCGAGCGCCGGAAGTACATTTAAACGGCCTGTCGGGAATTATGCCGGCGCACTTATTGAAAAAAACGGGCTTAAAGGGCTTAAAGTCGGCGGAGCACAGGTAAGCGAAAAGCACGCCGGATTTGTAATAAACCTCGGCTCTGCCACCTGCAAAGATGTGCAGGCACTTGTGAAAAAGGTACAGGACGAGGTTTATAAGGGCGACGGTGTGAAGCTTGAGCCTGAAATAATAATTGTAGGAAGAAGTGAGGACTAATGGAACTGCTTATAGTGACGGGAATGTCGGGAGCGGGCAAATCTCAGGCGGCAAATGCGCTTGAGGATATGGGCTATTACTGTGTCGATAATATACCGCCGGCGATAATTCCGTCGTTTGTGGAGCTGTCTGCAAGAAGCGGCGATTTGCTTAATAAAATGGCGATTGTTACGGATATAAGGGGCGGAGTGCTGTTTTCGGAGATTGAGCAGGTTCTTAACAGTCTTAAAAACAACAGCGTTGATTATAAAATACTCTTTCTTGACTCCTCGGACGATGTGCTTATAAGACGGTACAAGGAAAACCGCCGCAGACACCCAATGGCGGATGCGGAGAATATGTCGCTTTCCGCCGCAGTTAAAAAAGAGCGTGAAATGCTTAAAAAAATCAGATTTATGTCTGATTACATAATAGATACAAGCCATATTTCAATAGCCCAGCTTAAGGTTCAGCTTTCGAATGTTTTTTGCGGCAGTGTAAGTAATGTGCTTAAAATACAATGCAAATCCTTCGGCTTTAAATACGGCTCGGATACCGAGGCGGATTTGGTTATAGATGTGCGCTGTCTGCCCAATCCTTTTTATGTTGAGGATCTGAAGCTTAAGACCGGTCTTGATAAAGAGGTCAGGGATTATGTAATGGCAAGCAGTGACAGCAAGGAGTTTCTCGCAAAGCTTTTAAGCTTTATAGACTGCGCCGTGCCGCTTTATGCCAAGGAGGGCAAGAGTCAGCTTGTAATTTCAATAGGCTGTACGGGCGGAAAGCACCGCTCCGTTACCTTTGCACAGCTTTTAGGCGAGCATTTGCAGAACGAGAACTATAATTGCTCGATAACCCACAGGGATATATACAAAAGCTGATGTCATTTTGCAGTGAAGTAAAAAACGAATTAGCCGCCATAAGACCGCCGGAGTGCTGTAAACGACCGCTTATATACGGTTTTATGCTTTTCGGAAGGTCTTTTTCTTTTAAAAAAATATCTATGCAGACAGGCAACTCCGCTATGGCACAGCTGTATGCGGGACTTATAAAAAGCATCTTCGGGGTTACGGCGGAAATAACCTGCGGCGGCAGCGTCAGGCCTACATATATAGCAAGGGTAGCGTCCGAGGCGGACAGGCTTAAAATTTTAGCGTGTTACGATTACGGTATAGCGGACAAGCTGATAAATAACGATATAATAACCCGTGAATGTTGCTTTCAAAGCTTTATCAGAGGGGCTTTTCTTTCCTGCGGAAACATAAACGATCCCCAAAAGGAATACCGTGCCGAATTTTCGGTAAGAAGCGAAAAGCTGGCAGATGAATTTTCGGTTCTTTTGTCCGGCTACGGAATTTCGCTTAAAAAGGCAAAGCGGCAAAATGTAACGGTGCTTTATACAAAGGAAAGCGCCTGTATAGAGGATTTGCTGACGCTTATGGGCGTGCCGCACAGAACGCTTGATATTATGGATACTAAAATACTTAAAAGCGTAAAGAATAATATTAACCGCCGAAGCAACTGCGACAACGCAAATATTTCAAAAACGGTTGAGGCGTCTATAAAGCAGCGCCGTGCCATTGATTATTTAAAACAGCACGGAATACTTGAAAGCTTGCCTGCCGAGCTTATTTCGGCAGCCGATTTAAGACAGAACAATCCCGATTCGACGCTTGCCGAGCTGTGCAGACTTTCCGAGGAGCCGCTTACCGTTTCGGGACTTAATCACCGACTTAAAAGGCTTATGGAAATTTACGAAAGCGTTAAAAAATAGGAAGGGAGCGGCATATGGACTTTACACATCTTCATGTGCATACGGAGTACAGCCTGCTTGACGGTTGCTGCCGAATAAAAGAGCTTATCGACCGTGCGGCGCAGCTTGGCTGTAAAAGCATTGCGATTACCGACCACGGCGTGATGTACGGCGTGATAGAGTTTTATAAATATGCAATAAGCCGTGGTGTGAAGCCGATTATCGGCTGTGAAGTTTATGTTGCTCCGAAAAGCAGATTTGAAAAACAAAAAAGTACAGAAAACAAATATAACCATTTGGTTTTACTCTGTGAAAATAACGAGGGTTATTCCAATCTTATGAAGCTTGTATCCCTTGGGTTTACCGAGGGGTTTTATTCAAAGCCCAGAATAGATAAGGAAATTCTGCAAAAATACAGCAAGGGACTTATTGCGCTTTCCGCCTGTCTTGCCGGTGAAATTCCGAGACTCCTGTCAAACGGCGAATATGAAAAGGCAAAGCAAACGGCGCTTTTTTACGACGGTATTTTCGGCAGGGGCAATTATTATCTTGAGCTTCAGGATCACGGAATAGAGGAGCAGAAAAGAATAAATCCCCTGCTTATACGAATGTCAAAGGAGACAGGTATTCCGCTTGTCGCCACCAATGATGTCCATTACATCGGCAAGGAAGACTTTAAAATTCATAAGGTTCTTCTGTGTATACAAACCGGAACCAAAATAACAGAGGAAAACCCGATAGAATTTAAAACCAACGAATTTTATTTAAAATCGGGCGAGAAAATGGCGGAGCTGTTCGGCAATGTTCCGTCGGCGCTTGAAAACACCCTTAAAATTGCCGAAAGGTGCAATGTAACGCTTGAATTCGGCAAAATCAAGCTTCCGCATTTTGATATAGGCGGGCAGGACCATTTTCGGTATTTCAGGGAAAAATGCATTGCCGGAATGAAAAGAATTTACGGTGAAAATCCCGATAAAACGGTTACGGACAGGCTTTCCTACGAGCTTTCGGTTATTAACCGCATGGGTTTTGTGGATTACTACCTTATAGTTGCGGATTTTGTGAATTACGCAAAACGAAACGGCATACCCGTAGGCCCCGGCAGAGGTTCGGGAGCGGCAAGCCTTGCGGCATACTGTATCGGAATAACCGGAATAGATCCGCTTAAATACGATTTGTATTTTGAGCGGTTTTTAAATCCGGAAAGGGTTTCAATGCCGGATTTTGATATTGACTTTTGCTATGTGAACCGTCAAAAGGTAATAGACTATGTCATTAAAAAATACGGAGCAGACCATGTTTCGCAGATAGTCACCTTCGGCACAATGGCGGCAAGGGCGGCGGTAAGGGATGTCGGCCGTGCGCTTGATATTTCATACGCCGTGTGCGACAGGGTTGCAAAGCTTATTCCGCAGTCTCTTAATATGACAATCGACAGGGCTATGAAAGGCTCTGCGGAATTAAGAGAGCTTTACGAAAACGATGACAGAATAAAGGAGCTTATAGATACCGCTCTTAAGCTTGAGGGTATGCCGAGACACGCCTCAACCCATGCCGCAGGAGTGGTTATTTCGGATAAACCCATAGCCGAGTATGTTCCGCTTGCGGTGAACGACGAGTCTGTGGTGACGCAGTATACAATGACTGCGCTTGAGGAGCTGGGACTCCTTAAAATGGATTTTCTGGGACTCAGAAACCTTACCGTTATAGCCGATGCGGAAAAATATATACGGAAAAGCAATCCCGATTTTGATATTGAAAAAATTCCGCTTGATGATAAGGAAACCTATAAAATGATGAGTATGGGGCGCACAGACGGTGTGTTCCAATTCGAATCGGACGGTATGAAAAGCGTATTGCGTCAGTTCGGTCCCGAAAGTATAGAGGATCTGACCGCCATTTTATCGCTTTACCGCCCGGGACCTATGGAGTCAATCCCGAAATACATTCATAACCGTCACCACCCCGAGGATGTAACCTACCCGACGCCGCTTTTAAAGCCGATACTTTCGGTGACCTACGGCTGTATTGTTTACCAAGAACAGGTAATGCAGATTTTCCGCACACTTGCCGGCTATACCCTTGGCAGGGCGGATATAGTGCGCCGTGCAATGGCAAAGAAAAAGCATGATGTAATGAAACGGGAAAGGCAGTTCTTTTTGTGGGGCGAAAAGGACGAAAACGGAAATGTTATAAGCAAAGGAGCGGTCGCTAACGGTGTAGACGAAAAAACTGCCCAAAAGATTTTCGAAGATATGCAGAGCTTCAGCTCATACGCCTTTAATAAGGCGCACGCCGCCGCATATTCGTTCGTAGCTTACAGAACGGCTTATTTAAAACGCCATTATCCTGCGGAATATTTTGCAAGCTTAATGACCTGTATGATAGACAGCTCTTCAAAAATCGCCCTTTATACCGAGGAGTGCAAAAAGAACGGCATAAGGGTTTTGCCGCCCTCTGTTAATACAAGCGGTGCAGGCTTTACACCGGACGGCGGCAATATCCGATTCGGACTTAATGCGGTTAAAAATCTCGGTGCAGGCGTTATAGAAAGGCTTGTAAACGAAAGAAAAGCAAACGGAAAATATACCTCTGCATATGATTTTTGTCTTAGAAATTACTCACGGGAGTTTAACAGAAAAGCGCTTGAAGGGCTTATTAAAAGCGGAGCTATGGACTGTCTTTGCGGTAATCGCCGTAAGCTGCTTTACAATATGGAGGGTATGCTTACCGCCGCCGAGGGCGAAAAACGGTATTCGTCGGACGGTCAGCTCAATTTATTCGACGAAATGGGAGACGCCGCAGGATATACCATGATCGAGGCGGAGGAAATGCCCGAGGAACTTATGCTTGCTTTTGAAAAGGAAGCCTGCGGACTGTATCTTTCGGGAAATCCGCTTGATAAGTATAAGCCGTATTTGGCTAAAATCGGCGTAGCGCAGGCGGCTGAAATCAACCTTAAAAAATACCGTGACGGCAGCCGTATAAAGCTTGGCGGAATTGTGGAAAATCTTAGGGTAAGACAGCTTAAAAACAACAGCCTTATGGCGTCGGCTTTGCTTGAGGATGCATCCGGCTCGGTTACGCTTACGGTTTTTTCGGCGGCGCTTTCGCAGTTTAAGCCGTTGCTTTCTTCCGGAAAACCGATAATTATAACCGGCAGAATTTCGGAAAGAGAGGACAGAGACCCCGAGGTGGTTGTTGACGGTGCAGAGGAAATTCCCGAAAATGCAAAAAACATTTCGGCGCCGAAGTATAAAAAAGGTCTTTATATTAAGCTTAAAAGTATTTCCGGCACGGAATTTTCGGCGGTGGAGTCAATTCTCTTGAAAAATCACGGTTCGGTTCCCGTTATAGTATACTGTACCGATACGGGTAAAAAGCTGGAGGCGCCGGAGCGTCTCAGAATAACCCCGACAAAGCGGCTTTTAGACGAGCTTTGCACCGCTGTCGGAAAAGAAAACGTTAAATTTATAGAATAAGCAAAATTATTGTTGAAAAATTAACAATTATGTTTTATACTTTATAAAAAAGCATATAATTATATTTTATATATTTGGAGATGGTATTATGAAAACAATCGGTGTACTCACAAGCGGAGGAGACGCCCCCGGTATGAACGCCGCAGTGCGTGCGGTTGTAAGAACCGCAATAGCTCTCGGAATGACCGTAAAGGGAATAAGAAGAGGATATAACGGCCTTATTGAAGGCGATATAATCGATTTGGATGTACGCTCGGTTTCGGATATAATTCATAGGGGCGGTACGGTGCTTTACACTGCAAGAAGTCCCCGCTTTAAAACCGAAGAGGGTATGAATGAGGCTATTGCAAACTGTAAAAAATTCGGAATAGAGGGTATAGTTGTTATCGGCGGCGACGGCTCTTACAGAGGAGCCAGAGACCTTTCTTTGCACGGAATCCCCTGCGTAGGCGTGCCGGGAACCATTGATAACGATATTTCTTCAACCGAGTATACCATCGGTTTTGATACCGCAATGAACACCGCTATGGAAATGGTTGATAAAATAAGAGATACCGCACAGTCGCACGACCGTTGCTCGGTAGTAGAGGTAATGGGCAGAAGAGCGGGCTATTTGGCACTCCAAAGCGGTATTGCCGTAGGCGCAACCGCTATTCTGGTTCCCGAAATCGATCACAGCATTGACGATGTTGTAAACAAGATAAAGGAAACGCAGAAGACCGGCAAAAAGCACTTTATAGTTGTTGTTGCCGAGGGCGTAGGCGGAGTTGAGGAAATCGCCAAGGAGATTGAAAAACAAACCGGAATAGAGTCAAGAGCGACGGTTTTAGGTCATGTTCAAAGGGGCGGAAACCCGACAGTCCGTGACCGTGTTGTTGCAACTCAGATGGGTTATGCGGCAGTTAAGCTTCTTAAGGACGGAATAGGCAACAGAGTTGTCGGAATGCAGAAGGGCGAAATCGTAAATTACGATATTTACGAGGCGCTCAATATGAAAAAACCGTTTGACGACGATATGTACGAAATCGCACATATCACATCTATCTGAAAAATTGCCCGGAGGACTCAGTCTTTCGGGCAGTGTTGTATTAAGGGAGATAAGCCGTGAAAAATGAAAAGGTAATGGTTGGAATGAGCGGCGGAGTGGACTCGTCTGTTTGTGCTGCGCTGCTTTTAAAGGAAGGGTATGATGTCTCCGGCGTTACACTCCGCCTTTACGACGGCGAGGATTACGATTCCGGCAAAACAAGAACCTGCTGTTCGCTTTCCGATGTTGAGGATGCAAGGGCGGTTTGCGTGCGGATGGGTATCAAGCATTATGCCTTTAATTTCAAGGAAGATTTTAAAGAATATGTTATAAAAAATTTTATTGACGAATATGAAAACGGCAGGACGCCAAACCCCTGTATCGAATGTAACAGGCACATTAAATTCGACGCCATGCTTTTAAGGGCAGAAACCTTGGGCTACGATAAAATTGCAACAGGTCATTACGCATCGCTTAAAAAGGCCGAAAACGGCAGATATTTACTGTGCCGTGCGGCGGATGCCGCCAAAGACCAAACCTATGTGCTTTATTCAATGACGCAGAAACAGCTTTCCAAAACCCTTTTTCCGCTCGGCACTCTTACAAAGCCGCAGGTCAGAAAAATTGCAGAGGAAAACGGATTTGTGAATGCAAAAAAGCCGGACAGTCAGGATATTTGCTTTGTGCCGGACGGCGATTATGCCGGTTTTATCGAGCGTTTTACCGGAAAAACCGCATTACACGGTGATTTTATAAACGAAACGGGCGAGAAACTCGGCGAACATAAGGGTGTAATCAGGTATACCGTGGGGCAGCGTAAGGGGCTTGGTATAGCGCTCGGAAAGCACGCATATGTTATAGAGAAAAATCCGCAGAATAACACCGTTACTTTAGGCGACGAGGATGCGCTTTTTTATAAACGGGTGCTTGTAAAGGATGTTAATTTTATACCATTTGATGAGCTTTCCGAAGGTATGAGAGTGACCGCTAAGCTCCGTTACCGCCACAAGGAACAGCCGGCGGTTATATCTCCGGCGGAAAACGGTTGTGTTTTAATTGAATTTGACGAACCGCAGAGAGCCCCCAGCGCCGGTCAGGCAGCTGTTTTTTACGATGGGGATATTGTTGTCGGCGGCGGAACTATTGTGAAAGGAATGAATTGAAATGAATGAAATTATCGAAAAAACAATGAAAAATCTTGAGCGTAATAATATGAAAGCCTATTATGCCGAAAACAAGACCGAAGTATGTAAAATAGTAAAGGATTTGCTTTTTGACGGCGCCGTAATTACCGCAGGCGGTTCTATGTCGCTTAAGGAAAGCGGAGTTTGGGATATAATGGAGTCTCCCGAATATAAGTTTTTTGACCGCTCAAAGCAGGGAATTACCGAAGAGGAAAGGCTTGAAGCCTTTAGGGCGGCTATCGGCTGCGATTTCTTTTTCTGCTCGTCGAATGCCGTAACAGAAAACGGCGAGCTTGTAAATGTCGACGGTACGGCAAACAGAATTTCATCAATTTGTTTCGGTCCTGAAAGCGTTGTTATGGTAGTCGGCGCAAATAAAATCGTAAAGGATATAAATGAGGGGCTTTTGCGCATTAAAAAAACCGCCGCTCCGAAAAATACCGAGAGGCTTAAAATAGACGCCCCGTGCCGCAAGCTCGGTCATTGCGTATCTTTACTTAAAAGCGACTGTCCCGGTATGACCGACGGCTGTGCAGGACAGACTCGCATTTGCTGCGACTACCTTGTTTCGGCTATGCAGCGCCAAAAAGACAGAATAAAGGTAATAATCTGCGGAGAAAATTTGGGTTATTAAAGAGCTTTAAACGGCATATTCTTCTACTAAAGGAGAGTGTGCCGTTTTGAAAAAGTTAGCAGTATTTATTTTGGCTTTTTGCCTTTTGTCGGGAACGGCGGTCCGTGCCGAAAGGGCGGTAACCGTATCGAGTGAATGCAGTATCGAGGATATTAACGAACCGCTTGAGGCGTCCGCTCCGAGCGCCGCAATAGGTCAAAAGCTTGAGATAAAGGCAAAATCGGTAATACTTATGGAGCCTGTTACCGGCAAGGTGCTTTACGAGGATAATCAGGACGAAAAAACCCCGCCTGCGTCCATTACCAAAATAATGTCTTTATTGCTTGTGATGGAGGCCATTGACAGGAAGGACATATCACTTGAAACCGTTGTTACCGCAAGTGAGCATGCATGCAGTATGGGCGGCTCGCAAATATGGCTTGAACCGGGTGAGACGATGACGGTAAACGACCTTTTAAAGGCTACCGTAATCGCCTCGGCAAACGATGCCTGCGTGGCACTCGGAGAGCTGGTTGCCGGCAGTGAGGAAGGCTTTGTTGCAATGATGAACCGCCGTGCAAAGGAGCTTGGTATGACAAGCACTAACTTTGTCAACTGCACCGGACTTGATGTGGACGGACACCTTACCACGGCGTATGATGTGGCGCTTATGTCAAGCGAGCTTATCAAGCATCCGCTTATTAAGGATTATTCGACCGTTTGGATGGACAGTCTGCGTGACGGTAAAAGCGAGCTTGTAAACACAAATAAGCTTGTAAGATTTTACGAGGGCACAACGGGTCTTAAAACCGGAACCACCTCAACCGCAAAATACTGTCTTTCCGCAACGGCACAGCGAAACGGACTTGAGCTTGTGGCGGTGGTAATGTCGGCAGACAGTACGGCCGACCGCTTTAACGGTGCAAAAAAACTGCTTGATTACGGATTTGCAAACTACAATTTTTCTTCGGTAAACGCAGGGCTTGATGAAAATACAGCCGTCAAGGTGGAAAAGGGCACGCAAAGGGAAGTAAAGGTAAAGGCACTTAATGATTTAAGCGTGTTAATGCCTAAATCCGCTTCGGGCAATATAGAACGCAAGGTATCTTTAAACGAAAGCGTTACGGCACCGGTGAAAAAAGGCGATTTGCTCGGAACCGTGACCGTGAGCATGGGAGACGAAAATTTGGGCGAAATTCCGATAGTGGCGTCCGAAAGCGTTCAAAGGCTTACTTTCGGCGTAACTTTCAGGTGGATTTTAAAGGGATTGTTCCGATTATGAAAACTTTTAATGAATTACGGTAAATAGTCTTGAAAAAGTGAGAAAAATATTGTAAAATGGGAATACAAACAAATTAAGAAATCCAGGGGTTAAAAATGTCAGTAAAATTTAATGCATCATATGCAAAACAGTTTATAAGAGAAAATGACCTTAAAGGTCTTGAAACACAGGTGGCTGCCGCCCATAAAACCGTAAATGAAAAATCGGGCCTCGGCAACGATTTTCTCGGCTGGGTACAGCTTCCCGAAAATTACGATAAAGAAGAGTTTGCTCGCATAAAAGCGGCGGCGGGAAAAATTCGCAAGGATACGGATATACTCATTGTAATCGGTATCGGCGGTTCTTACCTCGGTGCCAGGGCGGCTATCGAATTTTTAAAGGGACCGTTTTACAATCAGCTCCGTGACGGCGCACCGGAAATTTATTTTACCGGCAACAGCATAAGCGGCGCATATCTTTCCGATATTATGGCTATGTGCAAGGGCAAAAGAGTTTCGGTTAATATTATTTCAAAATCAGGTACTACTACCGAGCCTGCCGTGGCTTTCAGAGTTCTTCGTGATTATCTTGAAAAGGAATACGGTGCTGAAGAAGCCGCAAAACGCATTTATTGCACTACCGATAAGGCAAGGGGAACCCTTAAAAAGCTTGCCGACGAAAAAGGCTACGAGTGCTTTGTTGTGCCGGATGATGTAGGCGGAAGATTTTCCGTTCTTACCGCAGTAGGTCTTCTTCCGATAGCCGCCGCCGGTGCGGATATCGACGCACTGATGAGCGGTGCTCAGAAGGCTATGAAAAAGTTCAACGAGTCGGATATGTATAAAAACGACTGCTATATGTACGCCGCACTTCGGAACGCATTTTACCGCAAAGGTAAATCGGTGGAGCTGCTTGTAAGCTACGAACCCAGATTTACTATGATGGCAGAGTGGTTTAAACAGCTTTTCGGCGAGAGCGAGGGCAAGGATAACAAGGGTCTTTTCCCGGCTTCGGTTACATTCTCTACCGATCTTCATTCTATGGGTCAGTTTATTCAGGACGGCAGCAGACTTATGTTTGAAACCGTCGTTACCTTCGGCGAAAGCGATAAGGATATTACCATCGAAAAGGATTCGGACAACGGCGACGGACTTAATTTCCTTGCCGGCGAAACAATGTCATATGTAAACTCAAAGGCATTTGAGGGAACGGTTTTGGCTCATACCGACGGCGGCGTTCCGAATTTTGAAATAAAGGTTGATAAGCCGGACGAAGAAAATCTCGGTGAGCTTATATACTTCTTCGAAAAAGCTTGTGCAATCTCCGGATATATGTTGGGCGTTAATCCGTTTGACCAACCCGGAGTTGAAAGCTACAAAAAGAATATGTTTGCATTGCTCGGCAAACCGGGATATGAGGAACGCAAGGCTGAGCTTGAGGCTCGTCTCAATGGTTAATAACTGCATGGGCAGTATAATATAAAAGGAGTTGGTATAAATGATTAAACTCATTATCGGAAAAAAAGGTTCGGGTAAAACCAAAAAGCTTGTGGACATGGTAAATTCTGCAACTGAGTCAAGTCTCGGCAATGTTGTCTGCATCGAAAAAGGCGATACCCTCACCTATTCCGTCACACATAAAGCACGCCTTATAGATGCGGAAAGCTACGGTATTTCGGGTTATGGCGAATATTACGGCATGGTTGCCGGAATAAAAGCGGGCAACAACGATGTAACTCACATCTTCGGTGATGCTACCCTTAGAATAGGCAGCCGTGATATGGACGAGCTTACCGCTTTTCTTGAGAGAATTTCAAAAATCTCCGATGTTGAATTCATTTTCACTGTTTCGGCAGATAAGGAAGAGCTTCCGAAAAAGATTTTCGATTTAGCTGAGGTTTGCTGATAAAGCTTAAAGGTCGCACGGATTTCCGAGCGACCTTTTTTCTTAAAAAACTCATAAAAACACTTGACTAATAAGGCGTTTTGTGTTATTATAATTTCTGTTGTTATGCGGGTGTAGTTCAATGGCTAGAATCCCAGCCTTCCAAGCTGGTCGTGTGGGTTCGATTCCCATCACCCGCTCCAACCGAGTGCCTCGGTGCGCATATGCGTAATCGAGGTACTTTTTTTATATCTTTTTCTCTTGCGTTTCGGCAATATCTTTTTGTGCTTATTCAAACAATAAAAAGTCGCCGGATAGCGGCTTTTTTGTTTTCTGAAAGCATGGGAATCGAACCTGCGGTTCGCTCTCTTGCGGTGCCCGTTGTTGCCGCGCTGCCGCTTGCAACTGCCGACCGCGGCGCTTCGTTTTGCTCGCTGTATCATCCGCAGGATGCGCTCGCAACCTCACCCATCACCCGCTCCAACCGAGTGCCTCGGTGCGCAAACTCGTAATTGAGGCCTTATTTTGTCACAGACAAAATAAAAAACTGCGAAACGCAAAAGCAATTCGCAGTTTTAAGCTAAACCGAATAAGATGTCATTAAGCCTTTACTTTGTTCAAGCGAGTAACCAAAGCAGATTTTTTTCTGGCAGCATTGTTTTTATGAATAATTCCCTTAACGGCGGCCTGATCAATCTTCTTAACGGCAACGGTTACAACATCGGCAGCATCGGCAGATTTAGAGTCAATGGCTGCGTCCGCTTTCTTTATAGCAGTTCTTAAGGCAGAACGGTAAGCCTTGTTATGTTCGTAATTAGCCTCGCTTACACGCACACGCTTTTTAGCAGATTTAATGTTCGGCATCGTGACACCTCCTAACACTTTTCTCACAGTACAAACTATGATACCACAAAGAAGTAAAAAAAGCAATAGTTTTTTAAAATTATTTTTTCAGTTGTTCGGTTCCCCGTTATCTGCAAAATATGTGATATCTATTGCGCTATCTATTATTTGCAATAAATTCTCCTGCGGCAAAAATCTTCTGTGCGGAATATTTCCGTTTGATTGCGGTTTCTCTTTGTTGTACTATCATTTAACATCGCTTTTATTATACCGTATCTGTCAAAAAAGTCCGGCAGACTGAAAACCGCCGAATGGCGGCTTTCTTGTTTTTACTAATTGTTAAGCGTTAAAACTACTTTACCGACATTTTCGCCACGGTACAGTATATCCTGTGCCGCCTCTGCTTCGGTTATCGGTAATACCTTATAAATTGTAGGTCTGACTTCGCCCGAAGATACCTTCGGCCATACATCACGCACTAAGTCTGCAAGTATTTCGGCTTTTGTTTCAGGCGTTCTTGAACGCAGGGTACTGCCGACAATGCGAACATTTCTGACATAAATGTTTTTAAGATCTATCTCGGTTTTCTGGCCTGCAAGCGCCGCTATCATTATCCAGCGTGCGCCGTGGGTTAAATAATGTATGCACTTGCCCATTATTTCGCCGCCTAAGCAGTCTATCGCAACATCAACGCCGTGACCGTTTTCAAGCTCTTGCTTTAAAACCTCGGTAATATCTTCTTTGGTTGTAACAACAACTCGGTCGGCGTTTAAGTGCTTTATGTTGTTTGCGATTTCTTCGGTTAAAACGGTGGTAATTACCCTTACTCCGAAAGCCTTTGCCATAGGTATTATAACGCTTGCAAGTCCGCTCGCTCCGGCATTCATTAAAAGGGTGTTGCCCGCTTTTATTTTACCCTCTATAAACAGGTTTAAATATGCGGTTGCAAATGCCTCGGGCATTGCCGCCGCCTCAACCATGGTGCAGTTTTCGGGAACGGGCATCAGCATATCGTATTTTACATTGGCGTACTCGGCGTAACCGCCGCCGCCCAGCAGTGCGCAGACCTTATCGCCTATCTTCCAGTTGGATTTATTTCTTGCGCCGTCTGCTATTTCCACAATAGTTCCGGCTATTTCAAGTCCCATCCAGTCAGGGCATCCGGGAGGGGGCGGATAATCACCCTCACGCTGCATTAAGTCGGCTCTGTTTAGTGCCGCCGCCTCAATTTTAATAAGGCAGTCATCGTTTCCCAAAACAGGGTTTGGTACATCGTCCCATCTTAACGACCTATCGTCATTTACAAGTATAGCCTTCATATGATTTTCTCCGTTTCATCTTATATTATCTCTTATTGCTTTAATATTTTTTAAAAGCGGTTGCAGTGGGGTTGCAAATTTATCGTATTCATATACACACAGGTACATACAACAGCCCAATTCTCCGCCGATTCTCCTAAGTAATTTACACTCTCCGCCCGAAAGAAAGAGGAACGGGATATCTAATTTTTCCTTGAGCAGATTGATTATTCTGAGATTTTCAAGCTGTTGCTCCATATTATCGGCACCGACAACAATTTTTGAAATATCAGCGCCGCGACTTTGGTGTGAAAGTGCGATTTTAAGCACTTCGTCTGCCGGGGTAAATTTAAAGATATGTGATGACATAAGCACCTTTGCGCCGTGCTTATGCAATTTATCAATCAGATCCTTTTGTTTTGCTACGGCTGTTTCGTCATAGGTTATTTCGCCGGGCTGTTTATCAAAATAATCGCCCATCATATCGCATAGGTCTGCGCCGCACTCTGCAAGCTCCAGCAATTCATCGGCTAATTGTTCATCGCTCTTTCCCTCGTTCTTTGCAGAGCGATAATTTGTTACATATGTAGGCTTATCCTCTGCACAGACAAAAAGTTCCTTGTAGGTTTCTTTACTTCTGTAACGAGAATCCATCTGTTCAAACTGAATTCCGAAAGCCTCTGCACCCTGCGGAGCGGATTTTTCCATAAGCTCCTTTATTCTGTCGGGATTATCCCCCTGCACCATACAGGTAAGCGTGGCTTTGCCGTTATCAAAAAAGGCATTTTTACTCATCAGCAATTTCTCCCGGCTGCGTTTCTTCCGCCGTCAATCATTATATTCTCGCCGTTAATAAACTGCCCCTTATCTGAGGCTAAAAACAAAATCAGGTCAACAATTTCCTGTGGGTCTGCCGCTCTGCCGAGAAGTGTGTGCATACTTGCCATTGCCGCTCTTGTAAGCACCGGACCTGGGGATACGCACACGCAGCGTATTCCGTATTTAGAACCGTATTGCGCCAGAGATTTTGTAAGTCCGAACATTGCTCCGCTTTTGGCGGTGGGGTAGTCAACGCCACGACCGTCGCCTTCCATTCCGGTAATTGAACCGATATTAACAATCAGTCCGCTTTTCTGTTCTCTCATCTGCTTCATAACGGCATGATCAAAATAAAACTGTCCCTTTAAATTTACATCCAGTCCCCAATCGTAAACATCAATCGGAATATCCGGAAATTCAAGCTCCGGGGCAACCTTAAGCATACGCACGGCTGTACCGCCCGCAAAGTTACACATAATATCTATACTTCCGAATGTTTCAACGGCTTTATCACGGGCGTTGCAAACCTGAGCATAATCCCTGACATCACAGATAACTCCTATTGCTTTGCCGTTGCCTTTTGAATTGATTTCCTCTGTTTTTTCTTTCAGAGCGGTTTCATTTACATCACACATAACAACATTTCCGCCCAAAGCCGCCCAATTTTGAGCGAATAACAGCCCCATACCGGAGGCGGCGCCGGTTGAAATTGCGGTTTTTCCTTTAAATTCCATTTAAGTCACACCCCAATGTTTTTTCTTTATTATAATTTACGGCGGCTGACAACTCAATGTGTAAAATGATATTGTTTTGATGTTTTTGATACTATTTTCCGATATTTTGATTGATTTTTTTGAACAAAGCATTTATAATCAGATTATCATTTAAAAGTGGGTTTTATTTATGAATGTATTTGATAAAATTACGGTTACCGATATAAAACAAATGTTTACCGTTATGTCCCCACACGGAAGAACCGCAACCATAACCGGCAGAAGGTATTACGGTCTTTCCTTTTGTATTGACGGAAAAATCACATATGAAATTAACGGAAAAAAGGTCGTATCCGACACAAATCACGCCGTAATACTGCCTAAAGGGAAAAGCTATTCGCTTTGCGGAGATAAAACAGGAAGATTTCCGGTCATAAATTTTGATTGCACAAATTTTATTTGCGGTGAGATAATGTCATTTCCGATTCAAAACGCAGCAGCTTATATAAAGGATTATGAAAAAATGAAAACTCTGTCCCTTTTTGAAGGAAACAGAGCAATAATAATGAGCGTTTTTTACAGTATTCTTCACAGGTTGCGCTCTGAAAATACGGAGCAAAGCCGGCTTATCCCCGCAATTAAACTTATTGAAAATAACTTTCGCAACCCTTCGCTTACAAATGCGGAGCTGGCACGGGAATGTAATATAAGCGAGGTTTATTTCAGAAAACTGTTTGATGAAATATATAAAACTTCACCAAGGCAGTATTTGATAGAAATAAGAATAAACAAGGCAAAACAGCTTTTAACAGACGGAGTTTTAAAGGTAGGTGCGGTTGCCGAACAATGCGGATTTACCAATCAGTATCATTTTTGCCGCATATTTAAGGAAAAAACAGGATTTACGCCAACCGAATTCGCAAAACACAACAGAATTTATAAAATTTAACCCATTTTGTCTTAAAATAAATCCCCGAGTAATCTTTACTCGGGGATATTTGCGTTTAATCATACTATTCTGTTTTTTCTTTCTCCGTTTAAATAAGCGTCCAAATTTTCACACGCAATACCCAAAAGGCGTTTTCTTGTAGACAGCGGCGCCCAAGATGTATGCGGTGTTATTATTATATTCGGTGCGCCGAACAGGATGCAGTCCTCTGACATAGGCTCTTGCTTTAAAACATCTAACGCCGCACCCGAAAGCTTGCCGCTGCAAAGAGCGTCATATAAAGCTTTTTCATCCACAGTGCCGCCGCGTGAGGTGTTTATGAAAAATGCGCCGTCACGGCACTTTGCAAAGGCTTCTGCGTTCATCATATCCGCACTCTCTCGGTTTAACGGACAGTGGAGCGTTATCACATCGCTGTTTAAAAGCAGCTCGTCAAAGCTTACAAAATCTGTAACTCCGTTCGGTCTTACGGTTCTGGTATAAACTATAACATTCATACCAATGGCTTTTGCCGCCTTTTCAACTGCTTTTCCGATGTTTCCGTACCCTACAATTCCGAGTGTTTTCCCTGCAACCTCATCGGTGCCGAACACAAGCGGAGAAAATATCTTTGAACGCTTCCAGCCGCCGTCCTTTACAAATTCATTGTATTTAGGGATATTTGTATAATGAATAAGTATATACGCAATTACCTGCTGGGCTACGGCATTTGTAGAATAACTGCCGGCATTGCATACGGCAATACCTTTTTCTTTGGCATATTCAATATCTATATTATTGTAGCCGGTTGCAAAAACACCTATAAATTTAAGCTTTTGCGACCGGTCTATTACTTCCCTGTCTATTACGGTTTTGTTGCAGAATATAATATCCTTGTCGGACACCTCGTTTAAGAGCGTGCTGCGGTCTATATTATCAAACTCGCAAATCTCACCGTATTTATTAAGAACCTCGGTTGACAAATCACCGCCCGATTTAAGCGAGGCGCTGTCAGTTATCAGAATTTTCATCTCTGCGCTTTACCTTTCTTTTGGTTCCGTCAGGCTCTAATATATATGTGTTTTCAAGCTGAGCTACAAGACTTCGCTTATATGAGTCGATATATTCACGGCGGAGCGCCTGCTGTTCTGCCTTTTCCGCTTCGGTAAGTCCCTCGGATTTCTGCTTGCGTGCAAGGAAGTTTATACGGTTGATTTTTTCTTCTGTCATATAAATCTCCGTTCTGCGCCGGAGCGTCGGCGATTATTTATCCGTCAAATTTCGTTTCTGCCCTCTAACGCTCTTGCAAGGGTAAATTCGTCTGCATATTCAAGATCTCCGCCTACGGGTATGCCGTATGCCAGTCTTGTCACCTTTATTCCCATAGGCTTTATCAGGCGTGAAAGATAGCTTGATGTGGCTTCGCCCTCAACTGTCGGGTTGGTTGCCATTATTATTTCCTTAACTTCGCCCGAACCGAGCCGTGCCATAAGCTCCTTTATTCGGAGCTGGTCGGGGCCTATCCCGTCAAGCGGAGAAATTACCCCGTGAAGCACATGATAAACACCGGAAAATTCACGGGTTCTTTCAAACGCCATAACATCCTTAGGCTCTGCCACAACGCAGATTACAGAGCGGTCACGCCGTGTGTCCGAACAAATTGAACAAATATCTTCATCTGTAAACGCCTGACAGATTTTGCAAAAATGTATCTTTTTGCGTGCATTAAGTAATGCGGCGGCGAATTTTTCGGCATATTCGGGCGGTTGCTCCAAAATATTGAAAGCCAGCCGCTGGGCGGTTTTTTTGCCTATTCCGGGCAACCGTTCAAACTGCGATATAAGCTCGGTAAGCGGAACAATATTGTTTGCCATTGTTAAAACAGTCCCGGCATATTAAGACCACCGGTAATAGCGCCCATTTCTTCTTCGGAGGTTTTGATTGCGTTGCCGATAGCCTCGTTAATTGCCACGGTAACAAGGTCCTCAAGCATTTCCGCATCGTCGGGGTCGATGATTTCGGGGTTGATTTTAATTGATTTTACTGTGTGCTTTCCGTCAACTGTTACGGTAACCGCACCGCCGCCGGATACAGCGGTAAATTTACGCTGCTCGATATCCTCTTGAAGCGTTGCCATATCCTGCTGCATTTTCTGTGCCTGCTTTAACATTTGCTGCATATTTCCGGGACCGCCGGAGCCTGGTAATCTTACCTTCATTTGAATTTCTCCTTAATTAATTTCAAAATTTTTAAGCTTGTCCGCAAGTGCGGCAAGGGGGTCGCTTTCCTTTGCCTCGGATTTGGTGTAAGGACCTAACTTGTAGGTTACGCCCAGCACCGTATTAGCGGCCTTTCTTATGCTGTCTTTATAAAAACCGTTGTTGCTGTTTATAAGCGAACGGAATTGACTGTTGGGAGCGTCTATAAGCAAATACGAACCCTTAATGTATGCCTTTGAAGCGTTCAAAACGCCGTGTATTAAGGGGCAAGAGGTCTTAAGATTACGCATAATCTCGCTCCAATCGGCGTCGGGAACCGGCACGGCATCGCCTGTCGGTGCAGTCGGTCTCTTATCGGGTACTGCGTCCGGCGGTTCCGGCAAAGGTATTTCGTCGGGATCACCGTCCGGCTCTTGATGTGTTTTTTCAACCCTTGGGGCGCTTTGGGATAAATCGGGCTTCGGCACTGAAACCGACGGTCTGCCGTATTCAAGCGCCGATATCCGCCTTTCAAGGGAGGCAATATCGCCCGAAAGCTCGGGTATGCAGAGCTTAAGTAAGGTGAGCTCCATTTCGCACCGTCTGTTTCCGCTTTGCATATTTGCTGCGGCGGATTGCAGAACCGAAATAACACGCATTATATCCTTAATATCATAGTCGTCGGCAAGTTTTTCAAGCTGTTTAAGCTTTGCGGCTGAGCATACTATCGGTTTATCGTCTGATTTAACCGCCTTGATAACCATAAGGTCACGGTAGTGGGAGGTCAGCTCGCCCAATAACCGCTGCATATCAACAGAGCCGCCGTAAAGCTTATCGATAAGCTTAAGCGCCGTTTCGGCGTCATGCTTTTTGATACATTCCGTAAGCTCGTTTAAATAATCTCCGCCCGCCATACCGCATACGCTTTCAACGGTTTCTTCGTCGATATTCTTGTCCGCAGAGGCACATAAATCAAGTATTGAGAGGGCGTCTCTCATTCCCCCGTCCGCTGCGGCGGCAATTAAAGCTGCGGCACCGTCGGTTACGGTAAGCCCCTCCCTTTCGGCAACAAATTTTATTCTGCCGGCTATCTTTTCCGGGTCTATACGCTTGAAATCAAAACGCTGACAGCGTGAAAGTATAGTTGCCGGAAGCTTGTGAACCTCGGTTGTGGCAAGTATGAATATCACATGCTCGGGAGGTTCTTCAAGTGTTTTCAAAAGCGCATTGAATGCGCTTATTGTAAGCATATGAACCTCGTCTATTATATAAACACGGTATTTTGAAAACGAGGGGGCAAACGCAACCCTGTCACGCAAATCCCTTATGCTTTCTACGCTGTTGTTTGAGGCGGCGTCTATTTCCACTATATCGGTGTTTTCGCCACTTGCAACCGAAAGACAGCTTTCGCATTTAAGGCAGGGGTCGCCGTTTTCGGGGGAAAGGCAGTTTACCGCCTTTGCAAGAATTTTGGCACAGCTTGTCTTACCTGTGCCCCTTGTTCCCGTAAAAAGATAGGCGTGAACCACCTTGCCGTCTGACAATTCGTTTTTAAGAGTCTCTGTAATATGCTCCTGCCCTACAACATCGGAAAAGGTTGCGGGGCGGTATTTTCTGTAAAGCGCCTGATAAGCCATACTGCACCTGCCTTTCAAAAAAATTTATCGCATTAAAAAACTTGCGTATTCAAGTGTACGAACGAACCGATTTACTGCGGCGCACGGAAACAACCGCTTAATGCTGCTCGGTTCCCCGCCTGACATGGTTCGCAGCGTTCCGTCGCACAGGACCCGCCCGTTCGCACGCTTGAATACGCAAACGCACAATTTTTTGTAAAGCTATTTTATCATATTTTTTTAAAATTTACAATACCCAACACATAAAATGTTGAAAAAAATTCATATTGTTGATATAATTAGTTTGTATAATGATATTCGAAAGGTGTGTGTCTATGAAAGGCATTACTGTTAAGGAGCTTTTCGGCGATTGCGGCTCTCTTGCGTCGGAATTGCTTGAAAGCGTAACTTACCCGTTTGAGGCTTTGGGAAAAATAAGCGAATATATAAAGAAAATCGGACCTTCGCTTGATAAATCGGTTTATGAGCAAAAGGGTGAAAATATATGGATAGCAAGGTCTGCAAAGGTTGCCCCAAGCGCCAGTATTAAAGGGCCCTGCATTATAGGGGAACGGACCGAGGTACGCCATTGCGCCTTTATAAGGGGCAACGCCCTTGTGGGCAACGATTGCGTGGTAGGCAATTCAACAGAGCTTAAAAATGTTGTGCTTATCGGTACGGTTCAGGTTCCGCATTACAATTATGTGGGCGATTCGATACTCGGTTTTCATTCGCATATGGGGGCAGGCTCCATAACCTCAAATGTCAAGTCGGATAAAACCCTTGTCGTTATAAAATCGGGTGATGAAAAGCTGCCCACAGGACTTAAAAAAATGGGTGCGATATTGGGCGACTATGTTGAGGTCGGATGCGGTTCTGTGCTTAATCCCGGTACAATAATCGGGAAAAATACGAATATATATCCGCTTTCTATGGTGAGGGGAGTAATTCCGGAGAACAGCATTTACAAAAAGCACTGTGAAATTGCGGAAAAAAGATGAGTATTGAAGTTTGGGATATAGTTGACGAAAACGGCGTACCCACCGGAAGAACGACCTTAAGAGGACGGTGTATGCTGAAATCAGGCGAATATCACCTTGTGGTTCATATATGGATAGTTTCACCGGACGGAAAATTTCTTATTCAGCGCCGGGCTGATGACAAAAAGCTTATGCCGGGTGAATGGGCGGCAACGGGCGGCGCCGCCGTATCGGGTGAAAATTCTTTTGAGGCGGCAAGCCGTGAGCTTTTCGAGGAGCTTGGTATCAGGTCGAATAAGGATAATCTTGAAAAGCTTGCAAGAATAAAGCGCCGCAACTCAATTCTTGATATATGGGTGATAACCAGCAGCCTTCCGGCGAACAAATTGGTTCTTCAGCGCTCCGAGGTTGCAGAGGCAAAATGGGTGACCGAGGCGGAGCTTCACCGAATGATAGAAAACGGCGAATTTCATAATTACGGTAAAGAATATTTTGAAAGTGTTTTTAAAAAAATCAACAAGTACAGAGGAGCTGTTATATGAGTCTTAATACAGAGGGCGTAACCTGCGTAAGATGCCACGCTTATCTATTTCCTGAGGACGATGTGGTTTACTGCCCTGTTTGCGGAGCACCCCACCACAGGGAATGTTATAACGAACTCGGACACTGTGCGCTTGAAGAGTTTCACGGAACGGATAAGCAGTATGACAGGGCCGCCGAAAAGCAAAAGGAGAACAGCGCCTTTAACCCCGACGCCGCTGCTACAGACGGTGAGGCGGAAGGGCAGATAACCTGCGGAATGTGCCATGAAAAATACGATTTTTCGCTTAATGCATGTCCTAAATGCGGAGCGCCGAATATAGCTAAAGCTGGCGGCAGCTTTGTTAATTTTGACTTTTTGGGCGGCGTTCCGTCGGATTATAATATAGGCGAAACGGTTACGGCCGATGAGGCAAAGCGTTTTGTGGCGGCGAATACTCCCCGTTATATACCTAAATTTGCAACCTTAAACAAGAAAAACCGTGTTTCGTGGAACTGGGCGGCGTTCTTGTTCCCGTGCGGCTGGATGCTGTCACGGAAAATGTATAAAAACGGTGTGATTGCAGGTCTGCTTACGGTAATTTCAACCCTTTTGTACCTGCCGTTCAACAATGCTGTATATAAATTCGGCTTTGCCGAGGGAACGGCGACTACGGCGGAGGTTGTAAACAATATTTACAGTCATATTTCCGAAATAGGTCCGCTCGTTATTGCTGTGGCGGCAGTCGGGCTTATTATGAATATTGTTATCAGGGTTATTTCCGCACTGTTCGGCGATTATTTCTATAAGGAATATACAATATCTTCGGTTAAGCGGATAAGAGCAGAGAGCGAGGATGCCGACGCCGATTACAGAAGACTCGGCGGAGTTAATATTTTTCTGTTTTTAGTAGGCTTTTTTGCGGTGCAGTATCTGCCGATGTTTATTGCGGTATTTATATAGGAGGAAAATTATATGGATAAAAAGATATGCTCCGAATGCGGCACGGAAAATGAGCAGGAATATATTTACTGCAAAAATTGCGGAGCTTTGCTTGGCACTGCGAAAACAGAGCCGCAAAAAGCTCCCGCTGTGGAATTTATTTCAGATAAAAAAACCGAACCCGAATACAGAAATACAGAAAGCGAAACCGCAAATCCGCAGGATGGTCAGCGGCAGTATTACGGTACGCAGTACACGCCTTATTCCTCGTCTTCTTATACAATAGGCGGTATTCCGGCAGAGGAAGCGGCGCTTTTTGTGGGCAAAAAATCGGCGGAAATTATGCCGAAGTTTATTCGTATGGAAATAACCCGTTCAAAGGTGTCGTGGTGTTGGCCGGCGGCAATATTGGGATTTTTCTTCGGACCTATGGGAGCGGCGCTTTGGTTTTTGTACAGGAAGATGTATAAAATCGGAACCGTTTTGCTGGTTGCAGGGGCAGTGCTTACATGCATATTCGGTGCTATGAATTACGGAACGGATTCGCAGACGGTGAAAAACATAATCGATTCGTTTGCGGGCAGTGTGGTATCGTTGCCCGAGCTGATTGATGAAGCCGCATCCGAAACTACGGTTTTAGGTGTTATTGCGTCTGCACTTGAAAGCATAACAGACCTTGCAAGCGGCATTATTGCAGGTGTTTTAGGCTTTTATGTATATAAAGAGCATTGCGTTAAATCTATACTTAATTTCAGAAACAGCTGTCCCGACAGCCGTTATTACAAAATCGGATTGGCTTCGGTAGGCGGAGTTTCCGGCGGAATGTTAGCCGCAGGCTTAGTTTGCATTGTAGTTGTAAATAATGCCGTTTCACTTGTGACCGCTTTAATCTCTATGATTTGAGATATATAAAAGAGGGTGTGCCTTAAGGGGCAATGAAAGGAGAAAAAATGAAAATCAAAAAGGCAATAATTCCGGCGGCAGGGCTTGGAACCCGTGTACTGCCGGCGTCTAAGTCAATGCCGAAGGAGATGCTCCCGATAGTTGACAAACCGGCAATACAGTATATTGTGGAGGAGGCTGTAAGAGCCGGAATTACCGATATACTTATAATAACCAACAGGGGCAAGGGCATAATCGAGGATCATTTCGACCATTCGGTAGAGCTTGAGGCGCAGCTTGAAAAGCGTGGAAATACCGAAATGTTAGAGCAGCTTGATAAGCTTGCAAATCTTGCTAATATATATTATTTAAGGCAGAAAGAGACAAGAGGTCTCGGAGACGCCGTTCTTCGTGCAAAGGAATTTGTGGGCGGCGAGCCGTTTGCGGTGCTTTACGGCGACGATGTAATAATCGGCGAACCTCCCGCAATAGGAGAGCTTTGCGAAGCTTACGAAAAATACGGCAAGAGCGTTGTCGGCATTAAAGAGGTGTCCGATGAGCTTATAGTTAAGTACAGCTCGCTTAAAGCCGAAAAGCTTGACGATAAGAATTATTCGGTTACAGATATGATAGAAAAGCCGAGCCTTGAAACAAAATTTTCAAATTACTCGATACTCGGAAGATGTGTGCTTGATAATGAAATATTCAGCATTTTGGAGCGTACACCGTTAGGTGTGGGCGGCGAATTGCAGCTTACCGACGCTATGCGTGAGCTTGCCGTTAAATACGGTATGATCGGCGTTGATTTCAGCGGTATCAGGTATGATATGGGAAATAAATTCGGCATTTTAAAGGCAAATATCGAGGTGGGACTTTCACATCCCGAGGTTTCTTCACAGCTTAAAGAATATATAAAGGAACTTGCAAAAACACTTTAATGTATACTTCATTATTTCTTGATCTTGATAACACTTTGCTTGATTTTAATAAAGCAGAGGCATATGCGGTAAGCCGTGTGCTTAAAAATAACGGTCTCCCCTTTGACGGGAAGACCGTAAAGCTCTATTCCGATATAAACCGCAGCTTTTGGGAAAGCTTTGAAAGAGGCGAAATCCCCAAAACCGCCATATATGCGGGAAGATTTAAAAAACTGCTTGAAGCTTTAGGCAGAAAAGGCGATCCGGAAAGTCTTTCCGCACAGTACGGAGCCGGACTTTCCGAGGGCTATTTTAAGGTGGACGGCGCAGACGAAATTCTGGTTTATTTAAAGTCTCGTGATTATAAGCTTTACGCCACTACAAACGGGCTTTCCTCTACCCAGTATAAAAGAATAGACGGGTCGGGGTTAAAGAATTATTTTGACGCTGTGTTTGTATCCGAGGATGCAGGACATCAAAAGCCCGAAAAGGGATATTTCGACTATGTGATTTCGTCTATTCCCGAAAAGGACAAAAGTAAAATGCTTATTGTGGGGGACAGTCAAAGCTCTGATATTTTAGGCGGAATTAACGCACAAATAGATACCTGCTGGTTTAATCCGGACGGTCTGGCGGCAAAATATCCGTCCAAATACGAAATATCGGCGCTTTCGGAGCTTAAAAAAATATTGTAAACCAAAACCGACAAGTCATTTAAGACTTGTCGGTTTTATGTTATTTATTCTTGCAAATGTAATCGTAAAGCTCGTCAAATCCGCCGGACGGGTATACCGAAATATCACGGTCCTTTTTGTTTATCAGGCAGTCGGTAAGCAAAAACACCTGCATACCGAGCGCACCTGCTATCATATCTTCTTCAACATCGTTGCCTACCATAAGGCTTTCTTCGGCGTTCAAATCAAGCTTTTTGAGCAGCTCCTCGTAATATTTAAGGTTGGGCTTGCAGTAGTGAGAGTTTTCATATGTTGTATATGCAAGAAAATCGCTCTTATCAAGACCTGCCCAGCGTATGCGGCTTTCGGTTGCAACGGCGGGGAAAATCGGATTTGTTGCGAGTATAAGGTTAAATCCGTCGGCTTTCAGCTTTTTAACCGTTTCCGCCGCTTTAGCATTGAAACCGCAATCTTCCCGAACACCCTGAAATTCCACCCTATAATATTCGTCGAACACCGGTTTGTCGGTAACGGCTTTTTCGCCGTAAATGTTTTTAAATTCGTTCCAAAACGCCTCTTCATTGGTGCAGGCACCTGAATTTTTTACCATTGCGGCAGTGCCTTTCCAAATGCTGTCTATAAGCTTTTGCGGTTCATAGGAAAAAGGCGCAACCTTTTTTGTAAGCCTTGAAAAATATCCTTTTGTGAATTTATCCTGATCCATAGGCAGCAGTGTGCCGTCAAGATCAAAGAAAATGTTTTTTATCATTTGTATCACCCGATATTATTTTAGCATTTATGTGACATAAGTCAAGTATTTTTGAATAAGTCTGTACTTTGGGACGATAATACCTTTGAGGTGATAAAAATGCAATTAACACAAAAGGAAACTTCTCTTTTAAAGGACCTTAAAACACAGGAAAAGCTGTGCGTGGAAAAATATACGCAGTATTCTTCTGAGGCTAAGGATCCGCAGCTTAAAACCCTGTTTTCGCAAATAGCGTCCGTTGAGCAGCATCATCTTGATATGCTTAATCAAATCGAGAGCGGAACTGCGCCGGCAATCGGTTCAAAGTCGGGTTCACAGCCTGCCTTCAGCGCAACCTACGGCGTTGGCGAAACAGAGGATAAAAAGCACGACTGCTATTTGTGTACCGACCTTCTTACAATGGAAAAGCACGCTTCACATCTTTACGATACCTGCGTCTTCGAATTTACGCAGGAAAGCCTGCGTAAGGTGCTGAATGAGATCCAAAGCGAGGAGCAGGGACACGGCAAGGCGCTGTATGATTATATGGCGGCAAATTCAATGTATTCTTAATAAAATATCCGTTTTCCGAAAAAAATAGGGAAACGGATATTTTTCTCTTGATACATATGTGGTAAAGAGTTATAATATTCACAGTTTGTTTAATTATTTTGTAAATTTGTTTGGTATCATCTAAAATGAAACAAACTGGCATGGAGGAGTATAAATGATAGAAGTAACCGGACTAAGCAAGCGTTACGGAACCCATCTTGCTGTTAAAGATGTAAGCTTCAGCATTGAAAAGGGCGAGGTAATCGGCTTTTTAGGACCAAACGGCGCAGGTAAATCCACAATTATGAACATACTTACGGGCTATCTTTCCTTAACGCAGGGCAAGGTGGAAATCGACGGGTATGATATAACGGAGTACCCCGAGGACGCAAAGCGCAGAATAGGCTATTTGCCCGAAATTCCGCCGCTTTATATTGATATGAAGGTAAGGGAGTACCTTAACTTCATATATGACCTTAAAAAGGTTAAATTCCCGAAAAAGCCTCATATTGATGAAATTCTAAGACTTGTTAAAATAGACAATGTGCAGAACCGTCTTATAAAGAACCTTTCAAAGGGCTATCGCCAAAGGGTAGGCTTTGCTCAGGCGCTTATAGGAAATCCGGATGTACTTATTCTTGACGAGCCGACGGTCGGTCTTGACCCTAAGCAGATAATAGAAATAAGAAATCTTATTTCCCGTCTCGGAAAAAATCACACAATAATACTTTCGTCGCATATACTGTCCGAAATTCAGGCGGTATGTAAGCGTGTAATTATCATAAATCACGGTCAGATAATTGCCGACGATACGCCGGAAAATCTTTCAAACAAAATGTCAAACGACCATTCGCTTGTGGCACGGGTTGTTTGCGGTGAGCAGGATATGCTTGACGCATTGCGTTCGGTAAAGGGCGTTAAATCCGTAACCTCTCTTGGTAAAAAGGAAGAAAATTCGTTTGATTTTCTTATAGAACCCGAAAACGGGGCAGATATAAGAGGGGCGGTATCGGCACGCATTGCGGAAAGGGGCAAGACACTTCTTTCGCTTACAAGCAACAAAATGTCGCTTGAGCAGATATTCCTCCGTCTTACAGAGGCTGCGGATAATGACGAAGCAAAGCGTATGCTCGGTTTTGAAAAAACCGCCGATGAAAAGTCGGTTCGCATAGAGCTTGACGGCGACGGTGTAACCGTTAAGACGGACAAGGAGGACAAGGAATAATGAACGCAGTATTTAAAAGGGAATTCCGCTCCTATTTCTCAACCCCGATAGGGTTTATAGTAATAGCGGCATTCTACTTCTTTTTGGGATTGTATTTTTCAATAATATATCAAGGCGGCAGTCCGGAAATATCAATGGTTATAATGGCAATGTCAACCGTTGCGGTATTTACCATGCCGGTGCTTACTATGAGACTTATGAGCGAGGACAGGCGTCAAAAGGTAGACCAGGCGCTGCTTACCGCTCCCGTTAAGCTTACGGGAATAGTTTTAGGCAAATTTTTTGCGGCGCTTGCGGTGTTTGCCATAGGATTTGCACCTACGATTATATTTGAAATTATTATTGCTTCATATATAAGCGTTAATGTTATGTCGTACATTTATGCCCTGTTCGGTATGCTTTTGCTCGGCAGTGCGCTTATAGCAATAGGTATGTTTATTTCGTCGCTTACCGAAAGCTCGGTTATTTCTGCGATACTTACCCTTGTTATTAATATACTTGTGCTTTATATGTCAAACTTTGCAGGTATGATAAAAATTTCATGGCTTGCAACCGTGGTTGAAAAAGCGGCGTTTATTTCAGCAGCCCAAAACTTCGGTGAAAATGTTTTGTCGGTCCCGGATATACTCTATTTTGTCAGCATAAGCGCCGCATTCCTTTTCCTTTGCGTGCGTTCGCTTGATAAGAGAAGATGGGCTTAAAGGAGGTTTTTGAAATGGAAGAAAATAAGAATCTTAATCCCGAAACCGAAAAGGAACAGGAGACTTCTGCGGCAGAAACCGAGACAAAAGCAGATAAAAAGACCGCTAAAAAGGCGGAAAAGGCTGCTAAAAAGGCCGCAAAACCGAAAAAGCTCAAAAATCAGGCGTTGTTAAGACGAGGAGGATACTCGGTGGCAATCACCGCCGCAGTGCTTGCGGGACTTATAGTGCTTAATGTGCTTGTAAACGCTCTTTCAAAACGGTTTGTTTTGGAATACGATATGTCTGCGGAAAAAGAAAACTCAATGAGCGAGGAAAATATAGACTACATCAAAAAGCTTGACGACGAGGTGACCATAACCGTATGCGCCGAGGAGGAAGGTTATACCGGCGGATATATGAGCTATTACGCTCAGAATCTTTACGGTGTAAGCTCAGACGCTTCGGATTATTATAAGCAGACTATTAAACTGCTTGATAAATACCCGAACTATAACAGCAAAATCAAGCTTAATTATGTAGATACCCAAGCCTCTGAATTTACCGAAATATCGCAAAAGTATTCAAATGAAAAGCTTTCCTACGGCGATATAATCGTTTCTGCCGAAAAAGGCGGAAATGAGCGTTACAAGGTACTCGGCTTTGACGATATATACACTCTGTCGGAGGACAGCACATATGCCGCATACGGATATTCTGCTTCAACTGTCGGCGGCAACAAGGTAGAAACAGCGGTAACAAGCGCCATAGCGTATGTCACAAGCGAAAAGACAAAAAAGGCGGCACTCCTTACCGGTCATTCAAAAACCGACTATACAAGCGATTACCAGACCTTGCTTAAAGCCAATAATTATGATATAACCGTTATTTCGGACAGCATAATAGCTTCTGTATCCGATGAATATGACGCTGTTATAATTGCCGCTCCCACCACCGATTTTATGGGCAGTGAGCTTGACGCACTTTCGGAATTTCTTGAGAATGACGGGAAACTCGGAAAAGGTCTTTTGTTCTTCGCAAATGACTCTGCGCCGTACCTTACAAACCTTTACGATTTCTTGAGCCAGTGGGGTATAGATGTAGGCGAGGGCGTGCTTTTTGAAACCAATTCACAGAACCATATGCCCGATGACCCGATGACCGTGGGACTTTACCCCTCAAGCTCTGATAACGATATAACAAGCGGTATGCAGCTTTGCATTGCAGGACATAATGTTCCTCTTATTCCTGCATTTGACAGCGAGGGCAATATCACCGTAACAAAGCTTATATCTTCGCTTGAAAGCACCGTTGCGGCGCCTGTGGGAACTGCCGCAGACTGGACCGGAGCAGACGATTACGCAAAAGAATCGTATGCGGCGGTTATACAGTCGGAAATGACCGATTACGATGATGACAACAACAAAATATCAAGCTATGTTTTCGCATTCGACAGCTATGAATTCATAAGCTCGGCTTATAATGAGCAGTCATCTGTTTCAAATAAAAATCTTACGCTTGCATGTGCGGAAAGGGCGGTAGGAGCTGAAAACACCGGAATTTCGTTTGTTTCAAAAACCATAACAAACGAAAGCTATGCAGATGCGGTGTCCGAATCCTCCGCTAATATGATTAAAATAGTATTTATGTTCATTCTGCCCATAGCCGCAATAGCAGCAGGCATATACATTTTTGTCAGGAGAAAGAACGCATAATGAGTGACCTTCCCGAAAAAAATACGCTTAACGAAGAAAACGAATCCACTGTTTTCTCAGACCCTACACAGTACAAAGAAGCGCCGAAAAAGCAAAAAAGAAACAGACTTCCCGTAATCATTGCCGCCGTTTTGGCGGTGGCAGTGCTTGCAGGCGGCACGGTTGCGGTTATAAAGCTTATACCCGAAAAAGAGGAAAGCACATCGTCTTCCGCTTTTGAAACAATAAAGGTATTGGAGCTTAAAACCGACGATCTTAAGTCCGTTACAGTAACAAACGAAAACGGTACCTTTAAGCTTTATTCGGTAACGGAAACGGCGGAGTCTTCCGATTCGTCAGCTTCCGAAGCAACGCAAGAGGTTAATTGGTACCTTGACGGATACGAAAAGGATGTTATTAATACAACTCTTGTAAAGAATATCGTGTCAGGTGCGGCGGCGGTTGATGCCGTCCGTGAAATAACCGCAAAAAGTGCGGCTGAATGCGGGCTTGAAAATCCTGCGGTAAAAGCGGATATAGTCACAAACGACGGTGCGGAGCTTTCCGTTTTAATCGGCGGCGAATCTCCGGACGGTACAGGTGTATATATTAAGCTTTCAACCGATGATAAGATTTATATTGCAGAGGATTCGGTAAAGGAAGTCTTCGATTTCGACGCATTAAGTCTTGCAAAAACCGAGGCTGTTCCCGGAATTACGGTGACCGATGCAATGAAAACCTCGTACACCGACGATAACGGCGCCCTCACTTCGTTTGATTCAATAACCGTTACGGGAACTAATTTCCCCGAAAAGGTAGTTATAACACCTAACACCGATGAAAACCTTTCGCAGTATGCCGCTTATATGACCGTTTCTCCGACCAAACGAATTGCCGACAATGTAGACGGAATTTTTGATTTGTTCAAAAGCGGAGTCAGCGTATCGGGGGCGTATTCCTTTGATACCTCTGCGGCAGAGCTCAAAAAACTGGGACTTGATAATCCGGACCTCACAGCGACGATTAAAATAGGCGATTTTTCGCTTTCTTACTCGTTCAAGCTGCAAAGCGACGGTAATTATGCGGTTTGGTACGACGGCGCAAAACTTATTAATAAGATTGCCGCAAGTAATCTTTCGTTTATAAATTACAAGACCTCGAATTTCTACGCTTCGTGGGTGTGTCTGCAATCTATAAACGAGCTTTCAAACTTCACCGTTAAGACTCCCGATAAAACCTACAGCTTTGATATAGTCTATGATGACAGCGAGGATGCGGAAGAAACCTATGTTATAACATATAACGGCAAGAAGCTTACGGCGTCGGATTTCCAAAGCTTTTATCAGGAATGTATTTCACTTTCCTGCACCGACTTTACGGTGGAAAAGCTTTCGTCCGAACCGCAAATGACCTTTGTGTTTACCTATTCGGACGCTTCAAGGAATCCGACATCGGTCGAGTTCAAAAAAGCCGCTGAGACTAAATATCAGTACAGCATAGACGGTATTGATATGGGTAAAATTAATTCATCTGCTCTTAATAAAATTTTAAAACAGGTTGAGAAATTAACATCATAGAAAATGAATTTGAATGATTCGTGGGCTGTATTACGGCAGGAATGTGGGGCGAAAATCCGCCGAATGAGCGAATTAAGGCAAATTCGGGGATATTGCGGGGGTGTATTCCGAAATAATATAACAGCTCACACAAAACAACTGTTGACAAAAAGGCTTTTTTAGTTTAAAATATGAAAGCAGTAGAGGCTGTGTTTTCCGATAGGAGGACGCAGCCTGCTTTTGTGCGTAATAAATCTTAAAGGATGGTATTAGGTAATGTCACTTAAAAGGTACGATGTTGCAATAATCGGCGGCGGAATAGGCGGTCTTATGGCGGCTTACAGGCTTCATTGTAATGCTCCTGATATAAAGATTGTCATAACAGAACGGGGAAACACGCTTGAAAACCGTCACTGTCCTGCCGGAAAAAACAACACATGTGTTCACTGCAAGCACTGCTCAATTACAAGCGGATATGCAGGAGCCGGTGCTTTTTCGGACGGTAAGTTTAACTTAGGCACTGCTTACGGCGGAATTTTAGGCGAGGAATTGGGCGACGAAAAGGCCAACGAATATATAGACGAAGTTGATAAGGTGCTTAACAAATACTGCACCTCGGGCGAGGTTAAGGTTTATCGCTCTAACGAGGAGCTTAAGCTTAAATGTATTCAGAATAATTTAAGACTTCTGGATATGAATGTAAAGCATCTCGGTACAGATAAAAACTATGCCACAATGCAGAACCTTATAAATGCGCTTGACGAAATGGGTACGGATTTACTGGCGTTTTATGACTGCCGCAGTATAGAAAAAACCGACGGCGGTTATATACTTCACTACGAAAACGGCGAAGATATCGAGGCTGAAAAAATAATAATCGCAACAGGAAGAGGCGGAGCTAATTTCGTTGCGGATTTCTGCCGTTCCTACGGCGTTCATATGCGCTCTAACTATGTAGATATCGGCGTGCGTGTTGAAATGAAGGATATGATATGGAAGGAATTTTCCGACCGTATATACGAGCCGAAAATTCTTTACAAAACAAAGACCTTCGAGGACCGTTGCCGTATGTTCTGCTTCAACAAGGGCGGACTTGTATCGGCAGAAAACAATCACGGTATAATAACCGCAAACGGTCACTCTTTTGCCGATCCTGCCAAAAAGACAGAAAACTGTAACTTTGCAATTCTTTCAAGCATACGCTTTACAGAACCGTTTGACCAGCCTACCGAATATGCGGAGAGCATTTCAAGGCTTGCAAATATGATAGGCAAGGGTAATGTGCTTGTTCAGCGCTTCGGCGACCTTGTAAGGGGCAGAAGAACCAATGATCACCGCTTAGGTCAGAACACCGTAATTCCTACCCTTAAAGCTACTGCCGGCGATATTTCGCTTGTGCTTCCGCACAGAATACTTACAAATATTATAGAAACCATTTATGCGCTTGACCGTGTAGCACCGGGAACCGCAAATGACGACACACTTCTTTACGGCTGTGAAAGCAAGTACTATTCTATAAGACCGGAATTTATGAACGATAAATTTGAGCTTATAGACGGGGTTTATATAATAGGCGACGGCAGCGGAATATGCAGAGGACTTTCCCAGTCCGGCGCAATGGGCATATATGTTGCCGATTGCATAACCAAGGGTTAAAATTTTCAATCATTCGGATTATATTAAAATCAGAAGTTGTAAAACCGATTGTGCAAGGAGGAGCGGGGGTTAGAAATGAAACCGACATTGTATATCGTGATTCCATGCTATAACGAAGAAGAGGTGTTGCCTATAACAGCACCTGAATTTCTTAAAGAATTACAGCATTTACAGAATGAGGGCCTTGTTTCAAACAAAAGCCGCATTATGTTTGTTAACGACGGAAGCAATGACAGCACCTGGGATATAATAAAACGGCTTTCTCATGAAAATCCTTCATTTGTCGGTATAAGTCAAAGCCGCAACAGAGGGCATCAAAGCTCTTTGCTTGCAGGACTTAACGAAGCGACGGACAAATGCGACATTACAATATCGATAGACTGTGACGGTCAGGACGATATAACTGTAATGGAAGATATGGTGAAGAAATATCTCGAGGGAAACGAAGTGGTATACGGGGTAAGAAATAACCGTGATACCGACAGTGCTTTTAAGCGCACAACGGCTCAGGGCTTTTATAAGTTTCTTAATTTTATGGGCGCCGAGGTGGTATATAATCACGCAGATTACCGTTTGATTTCGGCAAGGGTATTGAAAGAGTTTGCTGACTTTAAGGAAGTTAATCTTTTTTTAAGGGGCCTTGTTCCTTTTGTTGGCTTTAGCAGTACATCGGTATATTACGCACGCCGTGAAAGGCAGGCGGGGAAAAGCCATTATCCGCTCCGTAAAATGCTTGCTTTAGCATTTGACGGTATAACAAGTCTGAGCATTAAGCCTTTAAGGATGATATCATTCCTTGGTATAATTATATCGCTTATAAGCTTTATCGGAGTTATATGGGCGGTCATTATGCATTTAACGGGAGGTACCGTTGCCGGTTGGGCAAGTACGGTATCTGTGGTTTGCTTTATGGGCGGTATACAGCTTATTTCTTTAGGAGTTATAGGAGAGTATATAGGTAAAATATATATGGAGGTCAAGCACCGTCCGAGATTCATTATCAGTGAACGAACCGATAATTCAGATTCGGAAGGCTGAAAATCTCATATATAAATAGCTGTCGGAAAATAAAACGGGGCTGCCGCAGAAAATTCTGCGGCGGTCCCGTTTATTGCATGTATTTTTTAACCTTCAGCCTTGCAAGCGCTCTTGCAAGAACAATTTCGTTATGCCGGTGTTCTTTTACACTCTGTTCATGGGTTATAAGCTCAAGAGTTTTTCTTTTGGACTCTTCTGCCTTTGCGGCGTCTATTTCGTCCGGCCATTCACAGCAGTTCGAAAAAACCAACACCTCGTCTTTTCTTACTTCCATAAATCCGCCTGATATATAGGCGTTTTTCCATTCACCGTTTACCTTAAGCTTTATTTCGCCTATAATAAGCGATGCGACCATCGTTCGGTGTCCCTTTAAAACACCGATTTCCCCGTTTTCGGTCTGGCATATAACCTGTTCTGCCATACCGCTGAAAAACTGTTTTTGGGGAGTTATAATCTCAAGTAAAAATTCACTCATACGGCATTCTCCGTTTAAAGGGTCTTTGCTTTGGCTCTTGCCTCGTCTATATTGCCGACCATAAAGAATGCAAGCTCGGGTATATCGTCGGCTTCGCCGTCAACTATCTGGCGGAAGCCCTCTATTGTCTCACCGAGTGGTACAAACCGTCCTTCGGCTCCGGTATATGCCTTTGCAACGCTCATAGGCTGTGAAAGGAAATTCTGTATTTTTCTTGCACGGTAAACCGTAAGTCTGTCCTCGGCGGAGAGTTCCTCCATACCGAGTATTGCAATAATATCCTTTAAATCGTCATAGCGCTGTAAACATTCCTGTACACGCCTTGCCACGCTGTAGTGCTTTTCGCCCACGATCTCGGGTTCAAGCACACGGCTTGAAGATTCAAGCGGGTCAACCGCAGGGTAAATGCCCTGCTCGGCAATGCTTCTTGAAAGCACGGTAGTGGCGTCAAGATGGGTAAATATTGTAGCCGGCGCCGGGTCTGTAAGGTCATCAGCCGGAACATATACCGCCTGAACGGAGGTAATTGAACCTTTATCGGTCGAGGCGATGCGCTCCTCAATAGAGCCAAGCTCCTGAGCAAGGGTCGGCTGATATCCGACTGCACTCGGCAGTCTGCCGAGCAATGCGCTTACCTCGTTGCCTGCCTGAACAAAACGGTAGATGTTATCTATAAACAAAAGCACATCCTGATTTCTTTCGTCACGCAGATATTCAGCCATAGTAAGCCCTGTCATTGCAACACGCATACGGCTGCCCGAAGGCTCGTTCATCTGCCCGAAAGCAAGGATTGATTTTTCTATAACCCCGCTTTTTTCCATATCGTGAATAAGCTCGTTGCCCTCACGGCTACGCTCGCCTACGCCTGTGAAGACCGAATAACCGCCGTGATTAACGGCAATGTTATGTATCATTTCCATTATAAGAACGGTTTTTCCTACGCCTGCGCCGCCGAACAGACCTATTTTACCGCCCTTTGCATAAGGAACAAGCAGGTCTATTACTTTAATGCCGGTTTCAAGCAGTTCGGTTGCCGGTTTTTGCTCTGCAAGGCGGGGCGCGGTTCTGTGTATCGGCAGATAATGATCGGCATTTATCGGTCCCTTTTCATCAATCGGTCTGCCGAGAACATCTACAACACGGCCGATAACACCGTCGCCTACCGGCACCTCTATACCCTTGCCGTCAGACTCGACCGTTAAATTGCAACGAAGTCCCTCTGTTGCTTCAAGGGCGATGGCACGCACTGTTCCGCCGCCTAAATGCGCCGCAACCTCTGCATGCTTGTCATATTCTTTTATAACTATAAGTGAATTTATAGGCGGAACCCTGTCACCGTCAAAACGGACATCTATTACGGGTCCCGAAATCTTCACGATTTTACCTGTATATTTCATTTAATTCACCCCATTAAACTCCGTTGTTCTGCACCTGTGTTGCCGCAGCAATTTCGGTGATTTCGTTTGTGATAACAAGCTGTCTTACAGCATTGATTTGCTCGGAAAGCTTTGCTATCATTTTATCGGCATTTTTTGTGGCGTTTTGCATTGCCGTCATCCTTGCGGCGTTTTCACTGGCTGCCGACTGCATTATTATATCATACATCATTCCCACAATATACTGCGGAACCGCCTGATCGAATACGGTTTGCAAATCAGGCTCATAAAGAACATCGGCGTCGTACTTGTTTTCGTATTCAACATCATCAAAATCACGGCGCAAAAGCGGTAAAACACGCTTGCAAACAGGCTTTTGCACTGCGGAATTAATATATTCGGTATACACGATATATACTTCGCTGACATCCTGACTGTCGTAACGGCTTATTATATCCTCGCCCAAATCGCTTGCAAGATGAAGTGACGGAAGCTGGGAAGCGCCGTACCATGCACCGTCCGGCTTTATTCCGTGCGAAGTGAACATTTCCGTTCCTTTAAGCCCCAGCGAATAAAGCACAGGGTCGGAAAACTCACTCATTTTTTCCATTGCAAGGCGTACCACGGCAGAATTATAGCCGCCGCATAAGCCCTTATCGGAGGTTATTACGAAGAAAAGCGCCTTTCCGTTTTCCGTAAGCTCAATATACGGGTCGGTGAGCATATTGTGCTTTGTTTTCGAAATAATATCCTTCATAGTAGAGCGGAGTCTTTTAAGGTAAGAAAGATTGTATTCTATATTTTGCATTGACTTCTTCATTCGCGAGGTGGACAGAAGATACATTGCGTTGGAAATCTGCCTTGTTTGCTCAATCGCATGAAGATGTTGCTTTAGTTCACTGATGTTCTCCATTTAAATAGCTTTCCTTAAAAGTATTTAAAGCCTCGCCGAGCTTCTTTTCGTCCTCGTCGGTAAGGTCGCCCGAGGTGCGGACAGAATTCTCAAGCATACTGCAATTTGTATGCAAGTATTCAAGCATTTCGCCGGAAAAGCTTTTAATCTTTGAATCCTCAACACCGTCGAAAATATTGTTCCTGTAAGCAAGGAGCAGGGCTGTTTGCTCAAACAGCGAGTACGGACGGCTTTTAGGCTGCTTTAAAAGCTCTGTAAGTATATGCCCCCTGCTCAAAAGCTTTCCGGTGGACTCGTCTACATCACTGCCGAATCTTGTAAATACCGCCATTTCACGGTATTGCGAAAGCTCAATACGAAGCGAACCGGAAACCTTGCGCATAGCCTTGTGCTGCGCCGCTCTTCCGACACGGGAAACAGAAAGACCGGTATTTACGGCAGGTCTTACACCGCTGTGAAAAAGCTCTGTTTCAAGATAAATCTGACCGTCTGTAATCGAAATTACATTTGTCGGGATATAAGCCGAGATATTTCCGCCCATAGTTTCGATTATAGGCATTGCCGTAATGCTGCCGCCGCCGAATTCCTCGCTCATACAGGCGCTTCGCTCAAGCAAACGGCTATGAAGATAAAACACATCGCCGGGGAAGGCTTCTCTTCCGGGCGGTCTGTGCAAAAGCAACGACATTGTACGGTAGGCCACAGCATGCTTTGAAAGATCGTCATATATGACAAGCACATCCCTGCCGTTTTTCATAAAGCCTTCGGCAACCGCACAGGCGGAATAGGGAGCCAGATACTGCATAGCCGGACTGTCGGATGCGGTAGCCGCAACTACAAGGCTGTATTCCATTGCGCCCGAATTTTTGAGTGTATCTATTATCTGTGCTATGTTTGAAGCTTTTTGACCGATAGCGCAATATATGCAGATTACATCCGAGTCCTTTTGATTTATGACAGTATCTATTGCAATAGATGTCTTTCCGGTTTGTCTGTCGCCTATAATAAGCTCACGCTGACCTCTGCCTATCGGTATCATACTGTCTATTGCCATAATACCTGTTTCAAGCGGTTTATCAACAGGACGCCTCTGCATTATCGTAGGCGCAGGCGTTTCGCACGGCAAATGCTCCTTAACTTCAAGCGGCATACCGTCAAGCGGACGCCCTATCGGGTCTAAAACCCTGCCTATGAGGGAATTTCCGATCGGCATATCCGCAACAACGCCGGTGCCCTTCACACTGTCGCCTACATTTACGGTATCGGCATTGTCCATAAGCACAGCGCCGACGCCGTCCTCGCTTAAATCAAGAGCCATTCCGTATACGCCGCCGTCGAACTCCAAAAGCTCGCCGTAAAGACGGTCGGGCAATCCGCTTACTCTGACTACGCCGTCGCCAACGGTTGCCACTTTTCCGGAACGGTAAACAATAGGCTCTGTATGAAATTCTGCAACACGCTTTTTCAAAAAGCTGCTTATTTTCTCGATTTCGGTATCCTGCAAACTGTTCACCGCCCTACCCAATTATTTCTTTCTGCATTTTTTTAAGCTGGGAGGAGATACTCAGGTCGTATATTTCACCGTCAACCTCCGCAATAAAGCCGCCGATTATGCCGTTATCGGTAATTCGTTTGAATTCGGCGTCTTCTCCGAGCTTTTCCTTAAAACCGCTGCAAATCCGGTTGTAGGTTTCGTCCGACATATTTTCGGCAGCGGTAATTATAACCGTTTTCATTAAATCACCCTATTCGGCACTGCCGGTATGTTGCTTAAAAAACTCGTCGGCAATACGCATATTATCCTTACTGTCAACCTCACGGGATAAAATCCGTGACGAAATACCGAATGCCAAATCGGTAATATCGTCCTTCATTGCGGCTAATTTCGCATCATGCTCCTGCTTTGCCTGAGCCTTTGCCTTTTCAATTATTCCGTCGGCGGTTTTCTTTGCGTTTGCAATAACCGCATCGGCGTTTACCTTTGCCTGCTTTTCCGCCTCACGGATAATATCGGCTTCCTTAGCTTTGCTGTCTGCAATAAGCTGAGAATACTGTTTTTCGGCGGCGTCTGCCTGCGCTTTTGCATCATTAGCCTCTTTAAGCTGATTTTCTATTTTTGCCTTGCGGTCATCAAGAAACTTCTTTATCGGCTTATATGCAAGCGTTTTTACTATCACAAACAGTATAACAATATTTATAATGTTAATTATCAGATCTTTTACAGCGTCCGATATAACCAAGCCGTCCATAAACTTTGTCTCCGTTCAATTAATTAAACTTTTGCAGCAAGTATAAGCGCTACAACAAATGCGTAAATAGCGGTAGACTCTGCAAGCGCACAACCTAAAAGAAGTATGGCGTTTATTTTTCCCGAAGCCTCCGGCTGACGGGCAACCGCTTCCGTTGCTTTACCTGTTGCAATGCCCATTCCGAGGCCTGCACCCAATGCTGTTAAAATTGCCAAACCTGCACCTATTGCTGTCATTTTTATTTCCTCCTAAAATTATTCTATGGCTTCATTAATAAATGTAAGCGATAAGATGATGAAAATATATGTTTGTATAAGCGGATGGAAGAGATTGAAATAAAGTCCCGCCACCGCCGGAATACCCGAGGCATAGCCGCCGAGCACCGATTTTAAAAGGTCCATAACTATCATTCCGCCGAGCATATTGCCGAAAAGACGGCAGGCAAGCGAAATCGGAACCGCAACATCGCTTAAAATCTTCATAGGCAGTATTAGCGGAGTAGGACTGGATAAGTATTTGATTCTTCCGCCTACACCCTTTTTCTTTATGCCGTAATAATTTATAAGCGCAAAGGTTATAAATCCCATTGCAAGCGTTACAAGCAAGTCCGATGTAGGGGGTCTGCACCCCAAAAGCTCGCTTGCCGCACAGCATATCATAAATATTGCGAGCGAGAACATATAAGGGGCGAGGGCATCCGAATAATCCCCGACGGTGTTTTTGGTAAAGCCGTCCACCGCCTCGACCGCAAGCTCCGTAATATTCTGAAATGCGTTTTTCGGTTTTTCGGGGTCAAAGTGAGGGAAAACCAAAAACCTGAATATCAAACACAGTATAAGTACAATCCCTATTATAATCCAAGATAAAACCGTGGTCTTTGCAAACGAGAATCCTAAAATTTCGGTTCGTTCACTGAACATTTCAAAGTCAACGGTCAGTCCGCCCGAGCTTTTTGTAACAGAGGTTATTGCCGTTCCTATAAAGAACCAGCCTGCAATGACCGCTAATGCAAGAAGCAGCTTGGAGCGTTTTTTCAGTTTCTTTGTTTC
>JAFOYI010000004.1 GCA_017391425.1 Clostridia bacterium
ATTATTGCATTGTTCCGGAAAACTTTCATTTACATCATAACAAAGTTGGTTTAGTTCAAGCCATAGATTTAAGAAGTTTTTATCGCTAATAAAAGATTTATGATTTGCCCAACAATGCACAAAAATACAATAGAAATACTTAAACTGCAGCGGTGTAAGTTTACTTAAGTTTTTATATAGTGAACGATTGGCCACGTTTTCAAATTTCGAATCTAGTTCCATAGGAATCTACCTTTCTAAACAACTTGTTTCAAGAATACTGATTTCATTGCTCGTATAATTTAGCAAATAAAATGACAATTGCTACATAAAAGAGGAAAGCCTCTTCAATGTAGCAATTGTTTAAAAGTAGAGATATTTAAAACACATCCATAATCGCGTTTTGGAGTATGTATTTTTGGGCCTAGGTTGGACTAGACTGTAAGGCTAAAAGCATATCTAATGCTTGTTTTATGACCCTTAACGATACGACAATTACGGTCGAAGCTCAAAGTTCGTACGGGTTTAATCTTCTTAACCATCTGTCCGCCGATAGAACCTGCCTGCTTAGAGGTAAGATCACCGTTGTAACCCTGCTTTAAGTTAACGCCAACCTCGTTAGCGGCTTCCATCTTAAAACGGTTAAGGGCTTCACGAGCCTCAGGTACTGCATTCTTGTTTGCCATGATTTTTTCTCTCCTATAAAAAATTACTCTTTGCGTTTGCATTACTATTTTGCGTTGCAAAGCAAATAATATTAAAGGTAAATTATGAGTTTTTTGTAATTTTTTGTTTTTAACATTTACTCCTCGGTCGGAATAGGATATTAACAGAAGTCTGTCTGGAGGGGAATAAAATGGGTCTTACAAAAAACTCTGTGGGATACGGTGCGGTTGATTCGGGACTTTTTATTAAAAAGCGTTCCGACAGCGATAAAGTAATAGCTCTTGCAGGCAACCCGAATGTTGGTAAAAGCACTGTTTTCAACGCCCTTACGGGGCTTAACCAGCATACCGGAAACTGGCCGGGAAAAACGGTGGCAAACGCTCAGGGGTACTGCTCAACCGAAAAACACGGCTGCGTTCTTGTAGATATACCCGGAACATATTCTTTAATGGCACATTCGGCAGAGGAAGAGGTCGCCAGAAATTTCATTTGCTTCGGAAAGCCCGATGCGGTAGTGGTGGTGTGCGACGCAACGGCGCTTGAAAGAAATCTTAATCTTGTTTTGCAGACAATGGAAATATCAGACAGGGTAGTGGTCTGCGTAAATTTAATGGACGAAGCCGCACGAAAGGGCATTAACATAGATTTAAAAAAGCTTTCCCTTACACTCGGAGTTCCGGTGGTCGGTACTTCTGCTCGGAAAAAGAAAACCCTCGGGTCACTGCTTGACGCAATAGACTGCGTTTTAGACAAAAAAACCGACCTTGATTTTGAAATAAATTATCCCGATACGGTAAAAAAAGCCGTGAACATTATCGAAAACGAAACCCGACGGATTGCAAAGAACCGCCGCACGGCAAAATGGCTTGCTTTAAAGCTGCTTGAAAACGATCCGTCCCTTATAAAAGAGCTCGCCGAATTTACGGGAGAAAAATTTTTAACCGATCCGGCGCTTTTTTCAGCCCGTCAGCAAGCGGAAAATCTGCTTTATGAAAACGGAATAACACCCGATATGCTAAAGGATATAATCGTTTCCTCGCTGGTTGAATATGCGGAAGAAATCGCAAAACAGACCGTAACATACAAAAACCCGAAATATGCCGCCTTTGACCGCAGAATTGACCGTTTTCTTACAGGAAAGCTTACCGGTTATGCTGTTATGATAGCGCTTTTGGCACTTGTTTTTTGGCTTACCGTAACGGGAGCTAATTATCCGTCTGAAATTTTGTCCGAATTTTTCGGAAAAATCGAAGTCCGGCTTGACGGACTGTTTATCCGACTTAATTCTCCCGATTGGTTAAGGGGTGCGCTTGTATCCGGTGTATGGCGTGTACTTTCGTGGGTGGTTTCGGTAATGCTGCCGCCCATGGCGATATTTTTTCCGCTTTTCACCCTGCTTGAGGATTCCGGTTATCTGCCGAGAATTGCATACAATCTTGACCGTCCCTTTAAAAAATGCAATGCCTGCGGAAAACAGGCGCTTACGGTTTGTATGGGCTTTGGCTGTAACGCCGCCGGAATTGTGGGTTGCCGAATAATCGACTCCAAAAGGGAACGCCTGCTTGCCATACTTACAAACAATTTTGTTCCGTGCAACGGCAGATTTCCGCTCCTTATTTCGGTAATAACAATGTTCTTTATAGGCACCTCTTCGGGAGCGGTTTCTTCCTTTCTTGCCGCCGCATTGCTTACCGGCGCAATAGTTTTAAGCCTTGCCGTGTCAATGCTTGTAACAAAGCTTTTATCGCTTACGCTTTTAAAGGGCGTTCCTTCCTCTTACACTCTTGAGCTGCCGCCCTACCGCAGACCGCAGATAGGAAAGGTTATAGTCCGCTCGGTTTTCGACCGCACCCTTTTTGTTTTAGGCCGTGCCGCCGCCGTTGCCGCTCCCGCAGGACTTATAATCTGGATTACCGCAAATGTATTTATAAACGGACAGAGCATACTTTCCATTATGTCGTCAGCCCTTGACCCGATAGGCAGATTTATGGGACTTGACGGTGTTATACTGGTTGCGTTTATTTTGGGTTTCCCGGCTAACGAAACGGTAATTCCGCTTATGATAATGGCATATGCGGCGTCGGGAACGCTTACGGATTCTGCCGGACTTGCGGAAACATTCAACCTTTTTGTATCAAACGGCTGGACGCCCGTTACTGCCGTAAATGTAATTTTATTTTCGCTTATGCATTGGCCCTGCTCAACCACACTGATTACCATAAAAAAGGAGACGGGGAGCATTAAATGGACGGCGCTTTCGGTTATTATACCCACGCTCTGCGGAGCAATACTGTGTATTCTTGTAAATCTGATTTCAAAGCTTGTATTATAACCCTTGAAATAAAAGAAAAATCAGGTATAATATAATAAGGCGGTTAAAAAGTAAGGTGATACGCTTTTAATGATAGGTAAATATTTTGTAACGGACGCACACTGCCATATATATCCCGAAAAAATCGCCGCACGGGCGATTGCCGGTACGGACGGATTTTATCATGAACATTCTGTATGCGCAGGCACTGCGGACGGACTTTTAAAAGCCGAAAATTCAGAGGGTGTAGACCGTTTTATTGTTCAGTCGGTGGCTACTACTCCGCATCAGGTGAAAAGCATTAACGAGTTTATTGCGGGCGAGGTTGAAAAACGCCCCGATAAGCTTGTGGGACTTGGCACTCTGCACCCGAACAGCACCGATATAAAGGGTGACATTAAGCATCTGCTCGATCTCGGGCTTAAAGGCGTAAAGCTTCACCCTGATATTCAGGGCTTTAAAATTGACGATTACCGTTGTCTTAAAATCTATGAGCTTTGCGAGGAAAACCGTTTACCCATACTTATGCACACAGGCGACAGCAGGTATGATTTTTCAAACCCCAACCGACTTTTGCCTGTGCTGAAAATTTATATCGATCTTACGGTGATAGGCGCACATTTCGGCGGCTGGTCGATTTGGGAAGAAGCAAGCCGCAAGCTCTGCGGCACGCCGAATCTTTATGTGGACTGTTCTTCCTCGCTTCCTTATATTAAAAGGGAAACCGCAAAAGAGATAATACGGCGTTACGGGGCAGACCGTGTACTGTTCGGGAGCGACTACCCCATGCGGTCTCCGAAATCGGAGCTTGACGCATTTTTATCGTTAGAGCTTACCGAGGACGAAAACCAAAAAATCTTAAACAAAAACGCATGTGAAATTTTCAATTTGGAGTGACTTAATTTGTTGGGGAGCGCAGGCGGCGCTTTACTACCATTTCGGAATAAAAAAGTATCCGCTTGAAAAAAAGCTGTTCGGTGTTTTCCGTCATCAGGCGGATTATAAAAAATCAATCCTGTTTCGTGGGTTTGACGATGTGTTTATGGTGCCGCATTCACGACACACCTATTTTAAAACGGAGGATATAAAGGCGGACGGCAGGCTTAAAATACTTGCCTCTTCAAAAAAAGCCGGAGTATATGCCGTTTCCACAGGCGGCGGCAGGCAGATTTTTATTACGGGACATTCGGAATATGACGCAAATACCCTTGCGGACGAATATTTCCGTGATTTAAAAGCCGGCGAGCCGATAGAAATTCCCGAAAATTATTTTCCGGATAACGACCCGTTAAAGCCGCCCGTTGTTTCGTGGC
>JAFOYI010000044.1 GCA_017391425.1 Clostridia bacterium
AAGGCGGCTTTCGCCGCCTTTACAGTTTAAATCACTTTACCGAAAAGTCAAATTTGCCGTCTTTAAAGTCGCAATATACCGTATCGCCGTTTTTAACCGTTTTGTCAAGAATTTTCTCGCTTAATGCGTCCTCAATACTGTTTTGAATTTCACGGCGGAGCGGTCTTGCACCGTATACGGGGTCAAAGCCTTTATCCGCAAGAGCATATTTTACGCTGTCCGAAAATTCTATCTTTATATTAAGATTTTTAAGCCGGTCGGACAGTTCTTCAAGCATTTTTACCGCAATCTCAGCAATCTGCTCACGGTTAAGCTTTGAAAATACGATAATATCGTCCACACGGTTTAAAAACTCGGGGCGGAAAGCGGATTTAAGCTCTTTTAACACAAGCTCCTTTACATTCTTTTCCTCCGCATCTGAGCCGGATTCCGTAAATCCAAAGGATATTTTCTTCTCCGTTATAAGCCTTGCTCCGACATTCGAGGTCATAATTATAACCGTATTTTTAAAGTCCACGGTTCGTCCCTGCGAATCGGTGAGAATACCGTCCTCGAGTATCTGCAAAAGCACATTGAAAACATCGGGGTGCGCTTTTTCAATCTCGTCAAAAAGAACAACCGAATAGGGTGTTCTTCTCACCTTTTCGGTAAGCTGACCGCCCTCCTCAAAACCGACATAACCGGGTGGCGAGCCGACAAGACGGGAAACCGTATGCTTTTCCATATATTCGGACATATCAAGCCTTATCATCATACTTTCACTGCCGAACATCGCCTTTGCAAGCGCCTTACAAAGCTCGGTTTTACCGACGCCCGTAGGTCCTAAGAAAATAAACGAGCCTACCGGGCGTTTTGGGTCTTTAAGACCTATTCTTCCCCGTCTTATAGCCTTTGCGACTGCAGTTACGGCGTCATCCTGACCTACAATGGAATTATGAAGCTCACTTTCAAGATTTAAAAGCCTTTCGCTTTCCTCCTCGGTAAGCTTTGTTACGGGTATACCCGTCCAAGAAGAAACTGTTTTTGCAATATCTTCGGCAGTAACCTCGCCTGTAACGGAGTTTGTCTTGCTGTGCCATTCCTCTTTGAGCGACTTGTACTGTTCTTTCAGCTGTTTTTCGCTGTCTCTTAAAGCCGCCGCACGCTCAAATTCCTGTGCGTTTATAGCTTCGTTCTTTTCCGCCTCTGTTTTTTCAATCTGCTCCTCGGTCTCTTTAATTTCCTTCGGGGCGGCACAGGAAACAAGCCTTACACCGGAAGATGCCTCGTCCAACAAATCAATGGCTTTATCGGGTAAAAATCTGTCGCTTATATAGCGTACCGAAAGCTTTACTGCGGCTTCGATTGCACCGTCCGTAATCTTAACCTTATGGTGTGCCTCGTACTTATCCTTAAGTCCTTTAAGAATTAAAACCGCATCCTCTTCCGACGGCTCGGCAACATTTACAGGCTGAAAACGGCGTTCAAGCGCCGGATCCTTTTCAATGTTTTTGCGGTATTCGGATACTGTGGTAGCACCGATAAGCTGAAACTCCCCACGGGCAAGCGACGGCTTTAAAATATTTGCGGCGTCGGTTGAACCCTCCGCACTTCCCGCCCCCACAAGCGTGTGAACCTCATCAATAAAGATTATTATATTTCCGGCGTTAATTACCTCTTCTATAGCTGTTTTTATGCGCTCCTCGAAATCTCCCCTGTACTTTGTGCCGGCTACCATACCGGTTATATCAAGCACAAATACCCTTTTATTTTCAAGCAATCCCGGAACATCGCCGTCCGCTATTTTTTGCGCCAAGCCCTCAACCACAGCGGTTTTGCCGACTCCCGGCTCGCCGATCAGGCAAGGATTATTTTTAGTACGGCGGCAAAGTATTTGTATTATTCTTTCAATTTCCTTTTCTCTGCCAATAACAGGGTCAAGCTTACCTTTTTTAGCCTCCTCGGTTAAATCCCTGCCGTATTTTGAAAGCGTAGGAATTTTTGAGTCCGACTTTCCTGCCGAAGAAAAGGTTTTAGGCTCCCCGCTGTCTGACGGGTCAATACCGGACGCCTTAAGCGCCGCAGAAGTAAGGGATGCCGCATCTGCGCCGAGCTCCCCCAAAAATCTTATTGCATAGTTATCTCCGTCGCTTAAAATTCCAAGCAGCAGATGTTCGGTTCCCACATATTTTTTACCGTTGCCGGCACAGCTTGCCATGGCGCTTTCCACAACCCGTTTTGCACGGGGCGTAAAGTAATCGGGGGAAAGCTTGGTAGGTGTACCGCAGCCGATTTCCGCCCTTATAAGCTCCTCTACGCCGTCGGCTGTAACACCCGCCTTATTAAGCAGTGCCGCCGCAAATCCGCCGCCTATTTTAAGAAGTCCCAAAAGCAGGTGTTCGCTTCCGACATAGGTATGTCCTAAAGCCTCTGCCGAGCTTATCGCCTGATTAAGCGCTTCGTTTGCTTTTGATGTAAAACCGTTAAAATTATACTTCAATCATCATACCTCCTTAATACCGCTTAACTGCTCCCTCATAAAGGTTGCTCTGTATATATCGTATTCGTTTTCCGCAATGCTGCCGTACTTCTTCATAAGCATATGCGGCTGACCTTCAATAAGCAGCTTTACGGGCATTGCCTTTTCTTCTATTATGCCCATACCTACGCCCAGTTTAATCGCAGAAAGTAATTTCATCATTTCCTCGTTTGTGAGAATACGGCAGTTTTTAAGTATCCCGAGCGCCCTGCCGCAGATATCCTCTGCTTTAAGCTGTTCGAGCGATTCTCTTTTTACACGCTCCTTTTGGATTAACTGACGGGTTATTATATTAAGATTGCTTATAGCGCTTTTTTCGCTTATACCGAGGGTTATTTGGTTTGAAACCTGATACATTGACGCCTTAGCCCCGGAGCCTTCGCCGTACATTCCCCTAACGGTAAAGCCTATTTTACCCACCGTTTCGGATATATGCCTTATTTCTCCGTCCGATTCCGTAACAGGAAGATGAAGCATAACCGAGGCTCTGAGTCCCGTACCGAGATTGGTAGGACACTCGGTCAGAAAGCCCAAATCCTTATCGAATGAAAAATGCAGGGTTTCATAGAGAAAAGCATCAAGTCTTTCGGCAATATCGTAAGCCTTTTCAAGCTGCATACCGCCTAATATAACCTGAATTCTGATGTGGTCCTCCTCGCCTATCATAATACTTATGCTTTCATCATCGGAAAGTATTACCGCACGGCTTAAAGTACTTTCGGCAAATTCGGGGCTTATAATATGTCTCTCAACCATTGCCCACGCCTCATTATGCGGAACGGCAGACATATCAATGAACTTTAAACTTTTGGCATACGGAGTATTGCTTTCAAGAAGAGCATTTTTTACTCTTTCCATAAGCTCCCGTCTTTGCTCATCAGTCATTTTAGAAAGAAAAGGCAGACCCGATACATTCCTCGCAAGCCTTACACGGCAGCTTACGGCAATATCGTCCTCGGGTGCGCCGCAGGCATACCAGCTACTCATTTTCCTTTTCCTCCAGTTTCTTTATTTTATCCCTGATAACAGCCGCTTCCTCAAACCGTTCCTCGCTCACAAGGCGGTTCATTTCCATACGAAGCGTATCGGCGTTTTCGGGTTCGGGTCTTACCGCAAGCGGTGCGCTGTTCGGAATTTTTCCTGTATGCTTAACCGTTCCGTGAACTCTTTTAAGATATGGCATCAGCTCCGCCCCAAAGGTCTTATAACACTCGGCGCATCCCATTTTGCCTGTTTTTGCAATTTCGGAAAATGTTGCTCCGCATACGGGACACTTTTTCTGATTTTCATTTATTTTAAGCTCCGGAACATCGCCTAAAACAGACGCAAGCATATTATAAAGTCCGCCCTTATACAGTGAACCGGATTTTTCAGCACATTCGGAGCACAGATTACTTTCGGTTACAACTCCGTTTATAATGCGTTTTATATGTGTGGTTGCGGTATTTTTTCCGCATTTATCGCAAAGCATAGCTTTCCTCCTATTTGATTTGTGTAAGCAGCATTTGTTTAAGTAATGCCGCACGGAGCCTGTCCCTGCTCTCCACCGGAACAGACTGCATAACATTTCCCGAAACCGCAGAAGCTATAAGCAACGCAACCTCCGGTGTTATGATTTTCGACTCAATACAGTTTTCTATTGCTATCCTCGTTGTCATAGCGTCCACCGAGTCGCCTATAGAATTTATTATGTGCATAAGAGCCGAAGTATGATTAAGCACAACACGCTTTATGCGTATATAACCGCCGCCGCCCCTGCGGCTTTCGATTATATAGCCGTGTTCGGGTGTAAAACGGGATGAAAGCACATAATTTATCTGACTCGGCGCACAGCCTATATTATTGGCAAATTCGTTTCGCTGTATTTCGGCGGTATTTGCGCCGGATTCGTTTAACATTCTTATTATTTCGTGGGTTATTAAATCACTCATTCTCATATTGACATCCTCCACTGACCTTTACTGACTTTAATTATACACCATAGTCAGTAAAAGTCAAATACTTTTTTCAGGTAACACATATCTTCAATCTGTCATAGTATGTGATGAAGACAAAAAAGGAGGTCTTTAATATGTCTAATAATTGTTTTGGCGGTAATAGCTGTACTTGGATTCTTATCCTCGTTCTCATCCTCGTTTGCTGCGGTGGCTGCGGTTTCGGCGGTTGCGGTAACAACAACGGTTGCGACAACGGCTGCGGATGCGGCTGCTAATACACAGCTATATCCAAAAAAGAGGACGCCTAACGGCGTCCTCTTTTGAGCGTGTTGAAAAAGTCGACACGCTCTTGGACGGGGATGCCATTCGCTCGAAAATCAAAGATTGTCGGACTGCACTCTATCCCCGCCAAAACCACCCCGTACCCTTGAAAAGCCGCTTATTCAGCGGTTTTTCGCTTGTAAGGTGTTTTTCCGCCGCACATGTCAGCGGAAAAACGAAAATGCGGCGTTCACGCCGCAAAAATAGATTTTCGGGGTTTATCGACAGACTGAAAAGAGGACGCCTAACGGCGTCCTCTTTTACAAATAATTTTTTAAATTGTCAATTAAGCTTTGTGATGCCTCTGGTGTGTCCTTGAACAAAAAATCAATTCCGGCTTTCTCATATTTTGATATACACAGCTTACGGAACGGCAAAAGCTCGATTTCCTCCACACAATAATACTTTGATACCGCACTTTTAAGTTTTTTCATATCTTCGGCGGTATCGTTAAGCCCGGGAATAATAACCTGTCTTACACGGGTAGGTATTCCCTTTTCGTCAAGCCGCTTTAAAAACATAAGCGGACCGTCAATACCGCAACCGACATACTTTTTATAGTAATCGTCCGTTGAATACTTAATATCCAAAAGGCAATAATCCGTATAATCAAGAACATTGTTTACTTCGGTTACACAGCCCGATGTATCAAGACAGGTGTTTATTCCGTTTTGGCGGCAAAGCTTAAATACTTCGGCTGTAAATTCAGGCTGTAAAAGCGGTTCTCCGCCGGATAGGGTTATTCCGCCCTTTTCACCGAAATATGCCTTATATCTCAGCACTCGGTCTAAAACCTGTTCTGCTGTATAAAGCGTGCCGCCGTTTTTATCCCAAGTTTCGGGGTTGTGACAGCACACACACCGTAAAGGACAACCCTGTAAAAATACAACAAATCTCACTCCCGGCCCGTCAAGCGTACCGAGGGTTTGAAAGGAGCTGATTCTTCCGGTTATATCCGCACTCATTACATAGCCTCATGGAAGGTACGGCTTATAACCTCTCTCTGCTGTTCACGGGAAAGCTTATGGAAGTTTACAGCATATCCGGAAACCCTGATTGTAAGATTAGGATAAGCGGTCGGGTCATTATAGGCTTCGATAAGCGTTTCTCTGTTAAGCACATTTACATTAATGTGATGCGCTTTCTTTGCAAAATAGCCGTCAAGCACCGAAACAAGATTGGATATGCGTTCTGTCTTTGTTCTGCCCAAGGTATCAGGAGTAATCGAGAATGTATTTGAAATACCGTCACGGCAGTCATCATAAGAAATTTTTGCAACCGAGTTAAGTGAAGCAAGCGCACCGTTTTCCTCTCTGTTATGCATCGGGTTAGCGCCCGGTGCAAACGGAGCGCCCGCTTTTCTTCCGTCCGGTGTGGCACCGGTATGCTTGCCGTACATAACATTTGAGGTTATGGTAAGCACCGAAAGCGTATGCTCGGCATTTCGGTAGGTCGGTGTTTTTCTAAGCTCGGTTATCATAAGGTGCGTAAGCTCTTTTGCTATTTTATCGACACGGTCGTCGTCATTACCGTATTTCGGGAAATCACCCTCGGTTTTAAAGTCAACAATATAACCGTTTTCATCTCTTACGGGAGTAACCTTTGCATATTTGATCGCCGAAAGTGAATCGGTTATAACCGAAAGACCTGCAATTCCGAATGCCATAAATCTATGAACACTGCTGTCGTGCAATGCCATTTGTGACTGCTCGTAAGCGTATTTGTCATGCATATAGTGAATAACATTCATTGTGTTGACATAAAGCCTTGAGAGCCATACGGCATATTCCGCAAATCTTTCATAAACCTTATCGTAATCAAGGACTTCCCCGTCAAAGGGCTTCATTTTAGGCCCAACGCTTTTTCCGCTTGAAGTATCATAGCCTCCGTTAAGCGATAAAAGCAACAGCTTAGCAAGGTTACATCTTGCCCCGAAGAACTGCATCTGTTTTCCTATCTTCATAGCCGAAACACAGCAGGCAATCGCATAATCATCTCCGTATATCGGGCGCATTACATCATCGTTTTCGTACTGAATAGAATCGGTATCGCAGGAAACCTTTGCACAGTATTTCTTAAAGCTGTCCGGTAGGTCTTTAGACCAAAGAATCGTGAGATTGGGCTCGGGTGCCGGTCCCAGAGTATACAGCGTATTAAGCATACGGTAGCTGTTTTTTGTAACAAGAGTTCTTCCGTCCTCGCCCATACCGCCGACACTTTCGGTTATCCACATAGGGTCGCCGCCGAAAAGCTCATTGTATTCCGGGGTACGCAGGTGTCTTGCGATACGAAGCTTTATAACAAAATCATCCATTATTTCCTGAGCTTCTTTTTCGGTGATTTTGCCGTTTTTAAGGTCACGCTCCATATATATATCAAGGAATGTGCTTACTCTGCCAAGTGACATAGCTGCGCCGTTTTGCTCTTTTATAGCCGCAAGATACGCAAAATATGTCCACTGCACCGCTTGACGGGCATTCTCCGCCGGTTCGCTGATATCAAAACCGTACATAGCCGCCATTTCTTTAATGCCGACGAGCGCCTTTATCTGCTGTGACAGCTCTTCTGCAAGACGGATATGCTCCTCATCAAAATTAAACTCCGCTAAATCCCGCTTATCCTTTTTCTTTTCTTCAATAAGTCGGTCAATACCGTAAAGAGCAACTCTCCTGTAATCGCCTATAATTCTTCCTCTGCCGTATGCGTCGGGAAGTCCTGTTATAAGGTGGCAATGTCTGGCGGTACGCATTTCGTCGGTGTAAGCCGCAAAAACACCGTCATTGTGGGTGGTTCTGTATTTAAACTGCTTTTCTATATTGTCGCTCAATGTATGGCCGTAAGCCTCGCACGCCTGCCTTGCCATACGCATTCCGCCGAAAGGATTTACCCCTCTTTTAAGCGGGCGGTTGGTTTGCATACCTACAATAATTTCCTTTTCCTTATCAATATAACCGGGCGAATAAGAGGTAAGACCCGATACAGTCTCTGCGTCAACATCAAGCACGCCGCCGAACTGCCTTTCCACCTCAAACAGTGTGTTTACCCTGCCCATAAGCTCCTTTGTGCGCTTAGTTGCGCCGCATAAAAAGCTGTCATCACCCTTATATTCGTGATAATTATGCTGTATAAAATCCCTGACATTTATTTCTTCCTGCCAAGCACCGGACTTAAAGCCTTCCCAATTCTTGTGAGTCATTAATTTTCAACCTCCCGTTAAGTACATAAAATGATACTATATATTGTGCTTAAAGTCAATAACCTAACCTACATTTTGTTATGATGTTGCGGAAAAAAATAATATTTGAAACTTTTTTGTGCAAATGGCTACTTTTTAAAATTATAATTGATATTAATGATAATTTGTGTTACTATTAATCACGATAATAACTTGATAAAGGGTGAAATTTATGAAAACAGTTGTTTCTGTAATCGGCAAGGATTCGGTCGGCATTATTGCAAAGGTAAGCGCCGTATGCGCCGAATGTAACGCCAATATTGTAGATATAACGCAGTCGGTTCTACAGGATATGTTTGTAATGGTGATGCTGACGGAAATCAGCTCTCTTAACTGCTCATTTGCAGAATTTTCCGATAAAATGAAAAATATAGACGGTGGAAACGCACTTGATATCCGTGTTATGCATGAAGATATTTTCAACTCTATGCACCGAATTTAAAAGGAGTATTGACACCGATGCTTAACATAAACGATATAATGGAAACCATTAGTATGATTTCCGAGGAAAATCTTGACATACGCACAATAACAATGGGTATTTCCCTGCTTGACTGTGCGGATTCCGATGCAAAACGCTCGGCTGAAAAGGTATATGATAAAATCACCCGTCTTGCAGGCAATCTTGTTAAAACAGGCGAGGATATTGAAAAGCAGTACGGAATACCGATTATAAACAAACGAATTTCGGTAACTCCGATAGCTCTGCTTGCTGCTGCCGGCGGCGACCCGATAATATACGCAAAGGCTCTGCAAAAAGCCGCTGATGCAACAGGCGTGAATTTTATCGGAGGATATTCCGCCCTTGTACATAAAGGCTTTTCCGCAGGTGACAAAGCGCTTATACAGTCTATTCCCGAAGCATTATCCATAACGGAAAATATTTGTTCTTCGGTCAACATAGGTTCAACCAAATCGGGAATTAATATGGACGCTGTAAAGCTTATGGGCGAGGTTGTAAGAGAAACCGCAGAAAAAACAGCCGACCGTGACTGTATCGGCTGTGCAAAATTGGTTGTATTTTGTAATGCTGTTGAAGACAACCCCTTTATGGCAGGAGCTTTTCACGGTATCGGTGAACCGGATTGCGTGGTTCATGTCGGCGTATCGGGTCCCGGCGTTGTTCAGGCGGCGCTTAAAAAATGCCCTGACGGCGATTTGGGTGCCCTTGCCGAAATAATCAAAAGAACCGCATTTAAAATAACAAGGATGGGACAGCTTGTAGGTACAGAGGCTTCAAAACGCTTGGGCGTTCCCTTCGGCATAGTTGATTTATCACTTGCCCCCACCCCTGCCGTCGGCGATTCGGTAGCGCATATACTTGAAGAAATGGGACTTGAAACCTGCGGAATACACGGCACAACAGCGGCGCTTGCTTTGCTTAACGATGCAGTTAAAAAAGGTGGCGTTATGGCTTCTTCATCGGTCGGCGGTCTTTCGGGTGCATTTATACCCGTAACCGAAGACGCAGGAATGATAAATGCCGCCCGTTCGGGTGAATTACTGCTTGAAAAGCTTGAGGCTATGACGGCGGTTTGTTCTGTGGGTCTTGATATGATTGCAATACCGGGCGAAACTCCGGCAGAGGTTATTTCCGCAATTATTGCCGATGAAGCCGCAATAGGTATGGTAAATTCAAAAACAACAGCCGTGCGTGTTATACCGGCAATCGGTAAAAAAGCCGGCGAGGAGCTTAATTTCGGCGGACTTTTGGGTTCAGGTCCCATAATGAATGTCCACCTTAATAAAAGTCCCAAAAAGTTTATAGACCGTGCCGGCAGAATACCCGCGCCGCTTCAAAGCCTTAAGAACTGATATGAAAAATATTATTTTAATCGGAATGCCAGGCTCCGGCAAAAGCACAGTAGGTGTTATTCTTGCAAAATCTGCCGGTATGGAATTTACAGACACCGATCTTTTGATACAGAAAAAAACCGGAAAAAAGCTTCAGGAGATAATTGATAGCTACGGCATTGATTATTTTTTAAAAACCGAAAGCGATATACTTTCCGAGGTTTCCTGCGAACACAGCGTAATTTCAACGGGCGGAAGTGCCGTATGTACGGAAATTGCAATGAATCACCTTAAAAGGTTGGGCACTGTTGTGTTTTTGGATGTGCCGATAGACGAAATCAAGCGGCGCATAAACAATATAACAACACGAGGAATTGCAATGCGCAGGGGCGAAACACTTGAATGTCTTTATGAAGAGCGTTTGCCGCTGTATAAAAAATACGCCGATATTACGGTTACGGGAAGCACTACCGAAGAAACGGTAAAAAAAATACTTGAGAGTATAAAAGAGTGAGGATTTTCCTCACTCTTTTATTTCAGCAATGGTTACGCCGTTTTCACCCTCTCCGAAGGTTCCGGTTCTGTACGACGAAATATTTTTATGGCTTTTAAGGTGAGACTGCACCGCTTTCCGCAAAGTACCTGTTCCCTTTCCGTGAATTACGGTAACGGTAGTTATTCCCGAAAGAACGGCGTTATCTATATACTTATCAAGCTCCATAAGAGCCTCATCCGATGCCATACCCCTTAAATCTACCTCGCCGGAAACGGTGCGCTGTCCCCTTGAGACAAGTCCCGTAACCCGTCTTGTTTTCTTAAATTCCGAAGACGGAGCAGTTTTACTTTTCAGCCGCAGATTTTCAAAATCAACCCACATTTTTATAGAACCCGACATAACAAGCGCTTTTTTGTCATTCTGTTTTATGTCAACCACCGTTGCATCTCTGTTAATATCGGCTATAAGAACTATATCTCCCTTATTAAGCTGAGTTACCGCCTCTCCCGATGCTTTCCGTTTTGTCACCGGATCAGAGCTTTTTTCAAGCTCATTAACGGTAGCTTTATAAGCCGCACGTGCCTTTTGGGCAATTATTGCCGCATTTTCGGCATTAAGCTGCTTTTTCATTTCCTCGAGCTCATTTAAAAGGATGGCAGACCTATTCCTTGCGTTTTCTATGATTCTGCCTGCGTCTTCCCTTGTCTTTTCCAACAGCTTTTCCTGCTTTAGCTCCAAATCTCTTTCACGCTGTTCGGATTTTTTCTTTGCATTTTCAAGATTTATACGCAGCTCCTGTGCCTTTTTACGCTCATCCTCCGCCGCTTTTCTTGCGCTTTCAAGCGAACCGACAACCCTTTCGAACCGCCTGTCCTCATCAGAAACCTCTTTTTCCGCCGTTTCTATGATATCTGTACCGAGTCCCAACCTTTTCGATATTGCAAAAGCGTTAGAACGCCCCGGCATTCCTATAATTAAGCGGTAGGTAGGCTTTAAGGTTTTGACATCAAACTCGCAGGAAGCGTTTTCAACCCTTTTAGTGTCAATCGCATACGATTTAAGCTCTGGATAGTGTGTGGTAGCGGCAATTTTTGCTCCCGCTGACGCCAAACGCATAAGAATAGCCTTTGCAAGCGCCGCACCCTCAACCGGATCTGTTCCGGCGCACAGCTCGTCAAATAGAACCAGCGAATCATTGTCCGCATTTTCGGTTATTGATATTATGTTAACCATATGGGAAGAAAAGGTTGAAAGCGACTGTTCGATACTCTGTTCATCCCCTATATCTGCAAAAACCTTTTTAAAAACAGAAATGCGGCTTCCGTCATCAACGGGGATCATAAGTCCGCACATTGTCATCAGCGTCAAAAGTCCGATAGTTTTAAGTGTTACGGTCTTACCGCCGGTGTTAGGCCCGGTTATAACAAGGGTATCATAATCTCCTCCGAGCTCAACCGTTACCGGCACTACCGATTTATATGGAATAAGCGGATGCCTTGCCCTTTTTAAGAAAATATTTCCGTTACGGTTAATAATCGGCAATGAAGCCTTCATTTTATAAGCAAGCTTTGCCTTTGCAAACGCCATATCTATACTGCAAAGTGCGTTGTAGGAGGATATAATACTGTCAGCCGAACCGCCGGCATCTGCCGACAGCTCTGATAAAATTCTTTCGATTTCCTCCTGTTCACGGGATTTTAAAACCCTGATTTCGTTATTGGTTTCCACTACCGACATAGGCTCAATAAATATTGTAGAACCGGTAGCCGAGGTATCGTGAACAACGCCGCTTATCTGACCCTTGTATTCGGATTTTAACGGTACTACAAATCTGCCGTCACGCTGGGTTATAATAGCGTCCTGCAAATATTTGGCAGTAGGTCCCCTGACGATTCTTTCAAGTATTTCACGAATTTTAGCAGACTTTGCCGTAAGCTTGCGTCTTATATCGTAAAGCGCCTGCGAGGCATTGTCGTTAAGCTCCTCTTCGGATTTAATTGCAAAATTAATCTTATCCTCAAGGTATTTATTGGGAATTAAAGAATAAAAGTATTCTTCAAGCGAGGTATCCTTAATACCGTCGCAGTTTTCACGCCAAATTTTTACTCCTCTTATTATTCTGAGTACCTCGGCAATATCAAGCAGTTCCTTAATTGAAAGCACTGCCGAGGCCTGCGCCCTTTTAAGTGAGGACGAAACATTTTTCGCCGCCCCGAATGAGGGTGCGGAGTATTTTGACATAAATATATATGCGTCGTTTGTTTTTGAAAGCAAGGTTTTTACTTCATCAAAATCAGTTGACGGAACAAGCGAAACGGCCTCCTCCGCCGTATCCGCAATTCCTGCCTGCTGCGACAGCAATTCAAGTATCTTATCAAGCTCAAGCGTTTTTGCATATCTTGAAATATCGTATTTCATCTTTTCTCCTTAATACTCTCGTAAAAATCAAGCGCAGTAAACCTGTGGTCGCTTTGAACGGTAATATATCTGCCTGTTATATCCGAAAGAATTATAGCCTGATCTTCGGGTATTGAAAACGAATACAGTTTTTCAAAACGGGAATAAACTATATGACGCATTGCCGACAAAACGGTTTTTGAAATCGGCTGTATATTTTGGTTTTCAGGCTTACATTCACTGCAATATATCTTGCCGTTAAATGCGTCAAAATACATTATACCGTCTTCGAATTTTCCGCATTTTTCACATGCAACAAGGTCAGGCATAAAGCCGGAAACCGCCGCCGTTCTAAGCTCGGTTACAGACTTAATAAGTGCAGGAGAGCGTTCGCCTGTGCTTAAAAAATGCAATGAATTTAAAATAAGTCTGAAAAACTCCGCACCGTCGCCGCCGTCAGGCGCAAAAATTGCGGCAAGCTCACAAAAATACTGTGCCAGTGAAAGCTGCTCAATATCACATCCGCTGCCGAAAAATATTCTTATCGGAACAGCTTCTCTTATTTTGTATGTATCCTTTTTTTTAACTAAGGTAAAGCTTGAGTAAGAAAGCAGACTTGTAGCGGTACAGCGTCTTGATTTTACCGACACCGCACCCGAGGCAAAAGCACGGATAATGCCGTAATCACGAGTAAAGAGAGTAACCAAACGGTCACTCTCCCCCACTTTCATTTCCCTTATCACCAGTGCCTCTGTTGTAAAACGATTTACAGTCTCGCTCACTTGTGCCGTTCTCCTTGCGTGAATTTACAAAGGTAAGATAATCGTCAATCCTGCCGCTTTTTAAAAAATCATTCCAAAAATTATCGGTTTTCATTTTATCGCCTGCCAAATTTAAGATAACATTAAAAGTGTCTGTAAGCTATCTCAATTTATAACAGGTAATAAAAGTCAGTCCAGTCCGAAGGTGTGAATCAGTCCCTGACGGTTACGCCAATCCTCCTTAACCTTTACCCACAACTTGACCGATGCTGGTATACCGAAAAATTCTTCAATATCGTGTCTTGCAAGCGTTCCTACCTTTTTAAGCATCGAACCGCCTTTACCGATAACAATGCCTTTATGCGATTCCTTTTCGCATATTATCGACGCTTCAATTTCAAGTATAGGCTCGCCGTCCGCCTTGTCACGCTCGTAAAAGCGTTCAAGGTCTACCGCAATACCGTGCGGAACCTCTTTATCGAGAAGTCTTAAAAGCTTTTCCCTGATCATTTCCGCAACCATTACCTTTTCGGGTTGATCGGTAACATCACTGTCCGAAAAATAATGGGGTGAGGGCTTTAAGTACTTATTAAGCTCATCCAACAGCAGGCTTGTTCCGTCACCCGTTACGGCAGAAAGCGGAACCACTGCGTCAAAATCAAATTCACGCATATAAAGCGGAATTAAGCCGAGCAGCTCGTCCTTTTTTTCAAGTAAATCGATTTTATTAATAACAAGCACTGCCTTAAGCTTTCTGCGTTTAAGCTCGGCTATCAGCTCCGCCTCTGCCGGCGGAATACCGTCTTTAAGACTGAACTTCGGAGCCGCCTCTACTACAAGAACGACGGCGTCAACATCGGACATACCGTCCCCGACAGCCTTGTTCATATTCTTATCAAGCATATTAATGGGTTTATGAAAACCCGGTGTATCAATAAAAACCAACTGGTCGGCACCGTTTGTATGGACACCCATTATGCGTGTCCGTGTAGTTTGCGGCTTATCGGATACTATTGCTATCTTGGTGCCGAGTATCCTGTTCATAAGCGAGGATTTGCCTACATTAGGTCTGCCGATTATGGTTATAAATGCTGATTGTTCCTTCATTAATTCTTTCCTTAAATAATTATGTATCAGATTTTATTAAGTGCAAGACCGAGTGCGTCAAGCACCTTTTCCTCTTTTTCACGCATAATGGTCTTTTCAAGTCCGCCCTTTTCGTGGTCGTAGCCTAACAAATGCAGCATTGAGTGAACGGTAAGAAAAGCAATTTCTCTTTCAAGACCGTGACCGTATAAATCAGCCTGAGCGTAAGCGTGTTCAACAGATATAACAATGTCTCCGAGCATTTTAGCGCCTGTTTCGGGATTGACATCATAAACACCGTTTTCACCAAGCGGAAAGGACAGAACATCTGTTGACGACTCGATTTTACGGAATTTCGTATTCATTTCCTTAATCATTTCATCGTTAACAAGCGTTACATTTACTTCGGCAGAGTCTTCAAAACCCTCAAGCTTTAAAGTGGCTATACAAGCCTTTCTGATAAGCAATCTCGTTCCGGTGGGAAGCTTAATTTTCTTTTGCTCATCGGTAATATTAACTTTAATACTCATTTCTTTTCAGCACTTCTTTCATAAGCTTTTATAATTTCCTGAACGAGTCTGTGACGGACAACATCCTTTCCCGTCAGGTAATGAATTGCAATATCATCAACATTTTTAAGTATTTTAACGGCTTCTTTAAGTCCCGAACGCTTGCCGTCAGGCAAATCTATCTGTGTTACATCGCCCGTAACTACCGCCTTTGAATTAAATCCGAGCCTTGTGAGAAACATCTTCATTTGCTCGCCTGTGGTATTTTGGGCCTCATCGAGGATTATAAAACTGTCGTCAAGCGTGCGGCCTCTCATATATGCAAGCGGAGCCACTTCAATGTCGCCCCGTTCCTGACATTTCTGAAAATTCTCCGCACCCAGCATTTCAAACAGGGCGTCATACAGAGGTCTTAAATAAGGGTCAACCTTTTGTTGCAGATCTCCGGGAAGAAAGCCTAACTTTTCACCCGCTTCGACCGCAGGCCTTGTAAGTATTATACGGTTTACCTCTTTTGCCCTGAAGGCACTTACGGCACAGGCGACCGCAAGGTAGGTTTTACCCGTACCCGCAGGCCCTACGCCGATTGTTATTGTATTGCTTTTTATAGCGTCGATATAGTGGCGCTGACCTATTGTTTTAGGCTTTACCGGCTTGCCCTTAGAGGTAATGCAAACGCAATTTGCATCTATAACGGCATTTATCTTGCCGTCCTCTCCGTCCTCAACAAGGGAGGCGACATAATCAACATTCTGGTCTGTTATTGTTTCACCCTTATTTATCATTGTAAGCAAAGCTTCAACGGTACGCACGGCGTTCATAACCGCAGTTACATCGCCCCTGATTTTAATTTGACTTCCGTGAGAGGTCACCGTAACCCCGTACTTTTTTTCGATTTGTTTAATGTTAGCATCAAAATTACCGAACAAATTTACAATCTGCTCGATACGCTCAATATCGACCGTCTGCTCAAACAAGCTTTTATCTCCTTACGCTATCCTTTTATAATATTATACCACAATTTTTCTCAATTTCCAGTATTAAATAACAGAAAATCCTCGGTCGCAATGTCTTCCGAAGCCGAAATCACCGTTTTTAGCCTCATACCGCCCTGAATTTCGTCAAATTCACGATTTTCGACCTCAAAATCGCCGATTTTTTCTACTTTCACCTTTTCCTCAAACATCCCTAAAAGCTCGTTTTCAAGCTGTTTTTTATTAAGCTTTTCCGTTCTTTCCTCCATTAGCTCAAAGGTTCGTGTATAAATCTTCAGCGGAAGCTCACTACCGAAAAGCTTTAGCTTTTTTGTGTCAAACTTACTTTCGTAATCTTTATTTACACACCCCAAATACAGCGGTATTTTTAAACCGAAAAAATCAACAACCCGCTTTTTGATTATTTTACCGGTTTTCACTTTTTCTTTCTTAACATAATCGGCGGAAACAATTATTTCCCGTTGCGTTTTTGCTTCTATTTTGCCGCTTGAATGTACGAATTTTACAGCACTTTCATTTTCTATAACGCCTGAAACCAACAGATCTCCCTTTTTTACTGTATCGCCCGCCTTAACCACACAGTTTCCGGCGGTTACATCTATTTTTGTTATAATTCCGTCCGCCTTTGCTTTTAAATTAGACGGTTCGCTGTTTTTCTTTATGCTTTCTTTAATTTCACTCACATTAACTGTAATTTTACAGCCCTCAACATTAAATGCCGCCCAAGAAAGTCCGTCAACCTTCAGCAACAACTTTTGACCGGCATTTTTCGAATTAAAACCGTGTTTTTTCATTCCCTCTTTGACTCCGAGTTCCTCGCACGCAGTAAGTATTTTTTCTGTACTTACCCTTTCGTTTCCTGCAACATCTACTGTCCATACAAAACACGACATAAGCTTTAAAATACCGAAAAAAATAACGGCTCCCGCCAAAATTCCGTAACGCTTTTTATACCTTGCGGTTAAAAACGGCAATCCGTATTTTTTTATTATGTGAATTTTAACTTTGCTGCCTGCAACCGCCGAGCGCACAGCCTTAAAGCATTTTACCGACATACGGCAATAAATTTTTTTGCCCGACCGACTTATATACCAAAGCGTTATACCGTTTTTTACGCATATATTTATAAATACTTCTGCGTTATCTCCGGATATTTCAAGCTCTACAAAACCGTTTGCAAGCCTATATAAGAACAACATTCATATCACCTACACACAGAACTCCGCCGAAGAAATTTTACCCCTTACAGTTATGGTAGTCCCCTCAAAGCAGGATATATCAAAATCCGTTCCGCAAAGTATAAGCGCTCCTCTGTTAAGCCGAAGTTTAACATACGCACTGCTGTATTCAAGAACCCCGAGACACCCCTCAACCGTGATTTCCCGATTACCGAATAGCTCTATATGCGGACCTTTAACCATATCCGAATTTACATTTTTTTCGGCATAAGAAAAAATCCGCCATTTTTCCTTTGCCTTTTGCGATACAAACTTAAATTTTTTCGACACTGAGCACAACTCCCCCTGCAATTAATGTTATGAAAATATTGCTATAATAATTCTTAAAAGCATATAGTTATTTAGGGAGAGATGTGTATGAAAAATATATCCGCTTTACCTAAAATAATTTTACCTGTTTGTCTTTCGGTTTTTACGGTGTTTATGCTGTCAGAGCCGAAAATATCCGCTTCCGGCACAGCCGAGGGCATACTGATTTCGGGAAGAATAATTATTCCGTCCCTGTTTCCTTTCACTGTCTGCGTGCTTTTTTTAAGCAATTCGGGTTTTTTTGATTGCCTGAGGTTTATTTCACCGTTTACAAAAAAAGTGTTCGGTCTGTCGGGTGAAATGTTTTCGGTTATGATTTTAAGTATGATAGGCGGATACCCGATAGGCGCAAAGCTCCTGAACGATTCGGTCGAAAACGGCAGAATTACGCCTGAAAACGCCGGAATAATGCTTAATTACTGCATAAATGCCGGTCCTGCATTTATTGTAATGGCTGTTGGCAACGGTATATACGGTTCAAGGTCATTAGGCTGGGTTTTGCTTATTTCTCATATAACCTCGTCGTTTATAATAAGTATTTTTTGCGGTTTTTTGTTGCGTAAGGATTCTGATTTCGAGTCAAAGCGGTCAAATATTCTGCCTGTTTCCGAAAATTTTGTTGTATCGGTAGCTTCGGCAGCTAAAGCAGTATTCGGAATTTTCGGATATGTTATATTCTTTTCGTGCTTTAACGCTTATCTTAACCACTATTCGGCAAAACTGCCTTTTTTAAAATATCTGTCTGCCGTAACAGAGGTTACAAATGCGGTCTACGGCATTAAAAGCGTGTCTGTGGCGGCTTTTTTGCTGGGCTTTGCAGGAATAAGTATCTGGTGTCAGGTTTTAAGTGTTGGCAGAAACATAAAAATCAAGCCCGCCCTGTTTATAGCATTTCGTTTACTGCACGGCACATTATCCGCCGCTTTTACAAAAATCCTTGTTAAATGCTTTAAAATAACCGTTTTAACCGCCGGCACCCCTGTTTTTAAACCGTACTTTACAAACGCCGCACTTAGTATATCAATGCTCAGTATGGTAATAATTCTTATACTTTCGCTTTATTATAAAAATAATACTGGAAAAATCATTAATGATATCGTATAATACACTTGGTGATTATATGTCTGATGTATTTAACAAAAAACTTCCACGCTCCTGCAGTTACTGCGTTTACGGGAAAAAATCCTTAATTGGCAATGAAATTCTCTGCAAAAAGCATGGGGTTACAGAGCTTCGTGACTCCTGTCGGCATTATAAATATGACCCGCTTAAGCGCATACCCGAGCGCATCAAAATAGCGGATAACTACACACCGGAAGATTTTTCACTTTAGGCAAAAATTTTTGTTGACAAATTCGTTTTCTATGGTATAATAGTTCTTGTTCTATGGTGGATGTAGCTTAGTTGGTTAAAGCGCCAGTTTGTGGCACTGGAGACCGTGGGTTCGAATCCCATCTTCCACCCCATAATTTAAGGCACGCTTGCCGTGCTGTTTCCGAATTGTCCGTTGCTGCCGTACAGCGGCGGAATTTTTTTAACAAAACTTAATATTGGGGTGTCGTCAAGCGGTAAGACACAGCACTTTGACTGCTGCATTCGTGAGTTCGAATCTCGCCACCCCAGCCATGTCGTCGCAGATATTTTATCGTCTGCGGCGATTTTTTTGCAATAATTAACTCCCGAACCATATAGGTTTGGGAGTTTAGATGTCAACGGTCTGAAAGTTGTTGCCGAAACGCTAAAGAAAAGGATATAAAAAAAAGCACCTCGATTACGCATCTGCGCACCGAGGCACTCTGTTGGTGCCGGTGGTGGGACTTGAACCCACACACCCTTGCGGATAACAGATTTTGAGTCTGTCTCGTCTGCCAATTCCGACACACCGGCAAAATTATTACCAAGCTATTATACAATACCAAAGCTATAAAATCAAGTATTTTTTAATAAAGTCGCTTAAATTATTATTATATTGCATTTTATGGCTATTTATTGTATAATTATAGCGTATTTTAAGTAATTGAATGTAGGTGCGAATGTGTTTTCACGGTTAAAAAGCGTAGGACTGTTTGGTATTGATTCATATATGATTGAAGTAGAGGCAGATATTTCCACCGGACTTCCTGCTTTTGATATTGTGGGGTTACCTGATGCCGCAGTAAAAGAATCAAGGGACCATGTAAGAGCCGCAATAAAAAACTGCGGATATAAGTTCCCTGTCAGCCGAATCACAATTAATTTAGCGCCTGCGGATTTAAAAAAGGAAGGTTCGATTTATGACCTTCCCGTACTGATTGCAATTTTAAAAGCATCAGGTCAGCTTAAAGCCGACCTAAACGACAGCATATTTGTAGGTGAGCTTTCACTTGACGGCAGGGTCCGTCCCTCCGGCGGAATACTCGCAATAGCGATAACAGCGCTTAACAACAAAATTAAAAATGTTTTTGTTCCTGCCGAAAACGCCGCAGAGGCTGCGGTTATTGACGGTATAAATGTATACGGCGTAAACTCCGTAAAGGAGCTTATCGAACACATTAAAGGTATAAATATCCTTACTCCTGAGCCGAGGACGGATATTACACCGGCTGGCCTTGCTTCGCACATTGATTTCAGCGATGTCAAAGGTCAGTTTGCCGCAAAAAAGGCCCTTGAGGTTGCCGCTGCCGGCGGTCATAACATCATCCTTATAGGTCCTCCCGGCTCAGGTAAAAGTATGCTTGCCAAAAGATTACCTACAATATTGCCGGAAATGACCTTTGAAGAATCAATAGAAACAACAAAAATTCATTCCATTGCGGGAATTCTTGATAAAAACGACCCATTTGTACGCAATCGGCCGTTTCGCTCGCCGCACCACACCGTATCGGTTGCCGGAATAACAGGCGGCGGCACTGTGCCGCACCCCGGTGAAATATCACTGGCACATAACGGTGTTTTGTTCTTAGACGAGCTTCCCGAATTCAGGCGTGATGTTATGGAAGCGCTCAGGCAGCCGCTTGAGGACGGAAAGGTTACAATATCAAGAGTAGCAGGCACACTTACATACCCAAGCCGTGTGATGCTGGTTGCCGCTATGAACCCATGCCCCTGCGGATTTTTCGGACATCCCACGCATGAATGTATTTGTCAGCCTACTGCTGTAAGAAAATATCTGAACAGAATATCGGGCCCCATGCTTGACCGAATTGATTTGCATGTTGAGGTGCCTCCTGTTGACTACAGCGAACTAAGCTCTGTAACACCGGGTGAGTCCTCGGCTGAAATCCAAAAGCGTGTAAATAAAGCCAGAAAACTTCAAATTGAAAGATATTCAGGCACAGGAATAACCTGTAATGCACATCTTACCTCTTCAATGCTTAAAAAGTTCTGCATTATGGATGACGATGCACAAAAATATCTGAAGCTATCGTTTGAGAGACTCGGTATGTCTGCAAGAACTTATGACCGCATCTTAAAGGTTGCAAGAACAATAGCTGACTTGTCAAACGAAGAAATAATTAAAAAAGAGCATATTTTTTCCGCAATTTCATTCAGAACACTTGACAAAAAGTATTGGAATGAGTAAAATAATACTGTTGTGTGTAAGTGGCCTTAGCTGCTTATGCTATGGGGGCGTAGCTCAGTTGGGAGAGCGTACGGTTCGCATCCGTAAGGTCGAGAGTTCAATCCTCTTCGTCTCCACCAATACACAAGCATCCGAACTCAAAAATGGGTTCGGATGTTTTGCTTAGTGTCTTTAGACACCAAAAAAATGCCATAAACCCTTTATTTAACGGGTTTATGGCACTAAAGAAACTGGAGCTGCTAACCGGAATCGAACCGGTGACCTCATCCTTACCAAGGATGTGCTCTACCATCTGAGCCATAGCAGCATATTTAATTGACTGACCTAAGTATTATAAGCGATTATGTATTTATTGTCAAGCATAATTTCTAAAAAATAACTTAATTTTTTCTACACAGTTAAAAGGAGCAATGCTGAGTTATAACCGCAGCATTGCTCCTTTTACTCCTTTATAACATTCAATCCCTTTTTATATTCAAAAGATGAGCTATTCCCGGTATGCTTTCGCCTTGAAAGGAAGATGTAGGAGACATAAGGGCGCCTGTTGACATAAATAAAATATTGTTGAAGTCCCCCTCTTCAAAACGGTGCATTATAAACGAGCATAAAACGCTGGCACTGCATCCGCAGCCCGAACCGCCTGCGTGTACATCCTGTTTTTCTCGGTCAAAAATGAGAAGTCCGCAATCGTTATGACGGCACCTGATGTCTATCCCTTCGCGGTCTAACAGCTCATATAATAGATTTGTTCCCACATATCCGAGGTCACCTGTATAAATAATATCGTAATCTTCCGCCGAAGTGCCTGTATCCTTAAAATAATGCATAAGGGTACTTGCTGCGGCCGGCGCCATAGCCGCACCCATATTATTTACATCTTTAATTTTGTAATCCTCAATTTCACCAAAGGTCACTGAATTAATATAAACGCCGTTTTCGGTGTTTTCAAGCACCAATGCGCCGGAGCCTGTAACCGTCCACTGTGCGGTTGGTGTACGCTGAGAACCGTAATTAAGAGGAAAACGGTATTGTCTCTCAGCCGAGCAAAAATGCGAAGATGTTACGGCAACAGCCCTTTTGGCTGCACCGGAATCCACAAAAATCGAGGCAAGACCGGCAGACATCGCCATTGTAGAGCATGCACCGTAAAGACCGATAAAGGGTATTCCGAATTCACGCAGTCCGAAAGAGCTTCCTATACACTGATTTAAAAGGTCTCCCGCAAATATATTGTCAATGTCCTTATAGTGCAGACCTGCTCTGTTAAGAGCTGTCTGTACTGCGGTTTTTTGGAGCTTGCTTTCTGCTTTTTCAAAGCTTTTTTCACCGAAAAAGCTATCAATAGTATACGAATCGAATTCCTTTGAAAGCGGACCCTCGTGCTCCTTTTTGCCGACGACCGAACCGTACCCTATAATATGCGGTTTATTTTCAAAAATTATTGTTCTTTTGCCTACTCTTTGCATTATAATAACTCCCGTATAAAAAAATTAAGCCCTCTTTTCAGCTATTATTTGCTGAAAAAGAAGGCTTATTCGTTTTAAGTCATTATTTACTTTTTCCGAGATATGCTTCCTTTACGGATTCGTTTGAAAGAAGCTCTTCGCCGGTTCCTGTAAGAGTAATTCTTCCGGTTTCTATTACATAACCCAAATCTGCTATTTTAAGTGCCATATTTGCATTTTGCTCATTAAGCAAAACCGTTATGCCGCTCTTATTTATTGTTTTTATAATATCAAAAATATCCTTTACAACAAGCGGTGCCAAACCGAGAGAGGGTTCGTCCATCATAATAAGACGGGGCTTGCTCATAAGCGCACGGCCGACCGCCAACATCTGCTGTTCGCCGCCGGAAAGAGTGCCTGCAAGCTGCCAATACCTCTCCTTTAGCCTTGGGAAAAGCGAATAAATATATTCGATATCATTATCAAGCTTATCCTTGCGAAGATAAGCGCCGATTTTAAGGTTTTCGAGAACCGTAAGATTAGGAAAAATTCTTCTTCCTTCGGGAACAAGAGTTATGCCCTTGCTTACAATAGTGTCCGGTGTTTTTCCGAATATGCTCTCGCCGTCGAAAATAATATCGCCGTGCTGAGGCTTTACTATACCCGAAACAGAACGGAGAATGGTTGACTTGCCTGCACCGTTTGCACCGATAAGGGTTATTATTTTGCCCTTGGGAACCTGCATTGATATGCCGTCAACGGCTTTAATACCACCGAAATTTACCGAAAGGTCTTTAATTTCAAGTATATTACTCATCTTCCTCAGCCACCCCCAAATATGCGTCTATAACCTTTTGGTTGGATTGAATTTCCGCCGGAGTACCCTCGGCAATCTCTTTTCCGAAATCTATAACATATATTCGGTCGGAAATATCCATAACCAAATTCATATGATGCTCGATAAGAAGAATTGTTATGTCAAATTTTTCTCTTACAGTGCGTATAAATTCCGTAAGCTCCTCTGTCTCCTGCGGATTCATACCGGCAGCCGGCTCATCAAGCAATAAAAGCTCCGGATTTGTAGCAAGCGCACGGGCGATTTCAAGCTTACGCTGTTTACCGTAAGGAAGACTTGTTGCAAGCTCATCCTTAACATCCAAAAGGTCAACAAGCTCGAGTAATTCCAGCGTTTCTGCACGCATTTTTGCTTCTTCTTTATAATTCAAATGAAATGTAGCGGTAAACAGATTTGATTTTCTTCTTAAATGCTTTGCGGTAAGTACATTTTCAAAAACCGTCATAGATTTAAAAAGTCTGATATTTTGGAATGTTCTTGCCATTCCGAGCTTTGTAAGCTTATCCGGAGTTTTGCTCATAACGGTGTGGTACTTTCCGTTATTTTCACCGGCGTACAGCTTTTTCATTTTGCCTCTCGGTTTATTTGAAATAACAAGCTTATCCTTATAGTAGATGGCGCCGTTTGTCGGTTCGTAAACACCGGTGATAGCGTTGAACGCCGTTGTTTTTCCCGCACCGTTAGGGCCGATAAGAGCTACTATTTCGCCCTTATTTACTTCCATAGAAAGGTTATTAACGGCAATAACGCCGCCGAATTGCATTGTAATATCACACAAGCGAAGTACACTTTCCATTATTCCTGTACCTCCGCTTTCGATTTTTTAAATTTACCGGCTATTTTTCCGGGAAGATTTTTAATTGCCCTGTATATACCTAAAGAACTGAATTCCCTGTCTCCCATAATACCGTTACGGAAGAAAAGTACGAAAATCATAATAATTACCGAGAACACAACCAAACGAAATCCGTTTCTGAATATCGGAGAAGTGATACCCATAAATGTTCCGCTGTCAAGACCTCTGAGCCACCATTCCTGCGAGGCTATATACAAAAAGCTTGCAAGTATTGAACCGGTAATTGAACCGATACCGCCTATAACGACTATAAGGAGTATTTCGTAGGTAAGAGCCGATGTGAACGGCGCCGCATTTGTAGAGCCTACAAATACCGCATAAAGCGCACCGCCTATGCCTGCAAAAAACGAGCTTGTTACAAAGCTTATCATTTTATGCTTTGCAAGATTTATTCCCATAGCCTCAGCAGCAACCTCATCGTCTCTTATAGCCTTAAAAGCCCTGCCGTAGGTTGAATGAATCATAAGCGTTATAATACCTATACAGATAACCGCCACAATAAAGAACGGTATAACAAATGACATTTTTGCAAAAGCCGTATCTGCCAGGCGTGCCTTAAATGTGTTTAACTGACTTATCGGGAAAGAACCGTTTGTAACCCTTCCGAATTTATCCCACTGAATTATAGTACGCAGTATTTCGGCAAATCCAAGCGTTGCAATAGCGAGGTAATCGCTTTTAAGCTTTAATACCGGAAGACCGATAAGGAAAGAAAAGAGCGCCGCCGCAAGACCTGCTAAAATTATAGCAACTATTATCGGGAGCTGAAAATTTATTACAGGCTTTCCGGAAAAGCTGTAAACCATTTCACGGCTTGCATTATCAACCGAAAAGACCGAATACATATAAGCGCCTATCAGCATAAAGCCTGCCTGACCGAGTGAAAAAAGTCCGGTAAATCCGTTTAAAAGGTTCATGGATACAACAACTATTGCGTACACACAGCCCTTTTGAAGAACCTTGACTATCATATCAACCGAAAGCGAGGTTGCGTCTATGTATATAAGCACGGCAATAAGCGCCGCAAACATTATAAGATTGCAGACAGTATTTTTCTTCTTGTCCGCAGGACTTAATATTTTCATAAACACTCTCCCCCTTATACCTTATCGGTGACTTTTTCACCAAACAGACCAGACGGCTTAACGCACAGTATAACTATAAGCAACGCAAAAGTGAAAGCGTCCGAAAACGGAGTAAGACTTACGCCGCCTATGCTTACCGCACGGATAAGGTTTTCGCAAATTCCTATAATAAACGCACCTACAACAGCACCCGGTATTGAGCCTATACCGCCGAAAACCGCCGCAACAAAAGATTTCAGTCCCGGCATTGAACCGGATGTAGGAACTACCGACGGATAGTTTGAAAAATAAAGTATTGAGCCAACCGCCGCCAAAAACGAACCTATTACAAAGGTCATACTGATAACCCTGTTGATTTTAACACCCATCAACTGGCTTGTTTCAAAATCCTTTGAAACGGCACGCATTGCGATACCGATTTTTGTGAATTTGATTATAGCTACAAGTCCTAAAACCAATGCGATTGTAAGCACAGGGGTAATTACCGTAACCCATTTTGTTGTAGCACCGAAAATTTTTACCGTATTTGATAAAAACGGTATTGTCGGGTAAACCTTTGCAAGACCGCCCGTAGCATAAAGCGCTATATTCTGAAGCGTGTAGGAAACACCGATAGCGGATATCATAACCGACATACGGGGTGCCGACCTCAGCGGCTTGTACGCCACCCGTTCAATCGTTACGCCGATTATTACCGTAACAAGAAGTACAAACGGTATTGATAAATAAAGCGGCATTGCAGTTGTTGCATAAACCATTATAAGTCCCGCAACCATAAATATATCGCCGTGGGCGAAGTTAATAAGACGGAGTATACCGTAAACCATCGTGTACCCGATAGCTATAAGCGCATACTGGCCGCCGACGGATATCCCCGCCAATAAATAGTCCATTAAAATTCCTCCGCAAAACAGATGATTTAAAAAATCAGGACCGGATGGTATTCATCCGGTCCGAAGCGAAAACAAAAATTAATTAACGCCTTGTTCCTTAACAAATTTCCACTCGCCGGTTGTATTGTCGGCAGCCTTAATATAAGCTACTGTACGCTGCGCATCACCGTTTACGGAATCAAATTTGATTTGACCTGTAACACCGGTGTAGTCAACATTCCAAAGAGCGTCCATAATCTTCTGTGCGTCACCGCTCTTTGCAGCCTTAATAGCCTCAAGTGCGGTAAAGTAAGAATCATAACCCATTGCAGATACGGCAGATACTATATCGTTGCCGCCGTTATTTGTAAGTCTTGAAGAATCAGCGTTAAGCCATTTTTTGAAGCCATCGTCAAATTCCTTGTTGCCGCCCTCCTGATAGAAGGTTGTAACATTAATTTCAACATCCTTACCCTTTGCCGCCGCAAGGATAACATTGCTGTCCCAAGTATCGCCGGCATAAAGCGGAATTTTTAAGCCCTGTGTTGCAGCCGCCTCTATTATAAGCTGTGCATATGAAATTGAAGTAGGAGCAAATATTGCCTGAGCACCGCTGTTTTTAGCGTTTGTGATATAAGAAGTAAAGTCTGCCTGGTTTGTCGGGAAGTTTTCAGCAACAACCTTGCCGCCCAATTTTTCAAAAGCGGTTTTAAAGCTGCTCGCAAGTCCCAAATCGTAGGCGTTTCCGAGCTCGGCTAATGTGTAAGCGGTTTTAACGCCGTTATCCCAGGCATACTTTGCAAGTACAGAACCCTGGAACGGGTCAAGGAAGCAGATACGGAAATAATGCTTATTATTTTCTGTTACCTGAGGATTGGTACAGGTAATACCGATAGCAGGGATGTTTGCCTCCTTAAATGTAGGCGACGCCGCTATTGAAACGCTTGAGCCGTAAGAACCGAGAACCACCGAAACCTTTTTATTAACAAGCTCGGCAGCTGCGGTTACAGCCTTATCGTCCGCTGACTGGTTATCAACCTCAACCAATTCAATTTTATATGTCTTACCGTCTATCTCAACAGTAGGCTGAACATCGTGTGCATATTTTACACCCAAGGTTTCCTGCTTACCGCCTGCGCCGTTAGCGCCTGATGCCGGTTCGAAAATACCGATTTTAATTGTGTCAGAGCTGCTGGAGCTGCCGCCGCAACCGGCGAAGCTTGCACATATAGCAGCTACGCAAAGAATTGCCGCAAAAATTTTCTTCATAGTTGTTTCCTCCGTCGTAAAGATTAAAGAATGAATAAGAGTGTATTCTTATTCAATTTTTATAAATTATACTGTTTTTTAGGCTATTTGTCAACAAAGCATAAAAATTTCTAACATTTTTTGGGTTTAGGCCAATTCAAAGCTTGTTAATTTGTACACGCTACACAATAAAGTGTGCGCCATACAAACACACTTTATATGAAACAATCTTCTGTGACTGAATAGGATTTATCAAGCAGACTTTGCACAAGCTCATATGAGCCCATTCCCTTCGAAAAAGCAGTGGTGCTTCCCGCACAAATGGCGTTTTTCAGAGCATAGTCATAATCGGTCTTATCCGATATTGCCGCTACAAATCCCGCAACTGACGAATCCCCTGCGCCTACGGTTTTAACCGCCTTTACAAAAATGTCTGTCCCCGTTCTTTACGAAAAATCAAAACCACCGGTTGAACCGGTGGTTTGCTCAACCCCTATAAGGGGTGATTACTGGCTTGACCCCTAAAAGGGGTTTCGAAAGTTTAGCACCGCATTACATTCTCCGGCAGCCGCTCACGTGCGGCTGTCTTTTTTTGCCTACTTTCTCTTGTCACCCGTAAACGGGTCGGTAAATTCTTTTATGCTAATTTGGTCTGCCGCATAATCTTCTTCTAACTGATTCCTTATGTATTCCGCTATAACTTTTTTATTTCGACCGACCGTATCCACATAATATCCTCTACACCAAAAGCTTCTTGAACCGTATTTATACCTTAAATTCGCATGTCGGTCGAAAATCATCAATGTACTTTTTCCCTTGAGATATCCCTTGAATTGTGCTATACTTATGTGCGGTGGGATACTCACCAGCATATGTATATGGTCGGGGCATGCTTCTGCTTCTATTATTTGCACATCTTTTTGATTGCATAATTTTCGCAGTATTTCCCCAATATCTTTTTTCAAGTGGTAATATGTAAAGGGTGGTTTCTCCACCCTAATACATATGACTGCGGCTCATTTGTGGTGAATTGAAAAGCAGTTGTAAGAAAGGAGCAGAAAAAGCCTTATAACTGCTACAAATTCAACGCAGAAAGGAGCTGTTGTCTATGAAATCTCTATTTGAGGAAATGGGCGGTACATATCGTCAAGTGGGCGATTATTTCATCCCCAACCTTGTCTTGCCGGATGACGGCAATTATCAGATCGGCAAATTCGGGCGTATACGCCGCAGCTATCTGAAAGAACACCGAAAAATCCTCTACACCAATTATGTGATGGATGGTACATTATTCAAGCATCTGTCCGAGATCGACCAAGCCTGCAACGAGCGTATGGAGATCATCGTTCCCGCTATGGCGAAGCAGGAGGGCGTGACCGAAGCACTTAAAGCGGCTGACCAAATGGAATGGGTGCGTCGTATGAACAATATCCGCAATCGTGCGGAGGAAATCGGCACTTCGGAAAATTTTGTGTAAAAAGGAATCCAAACAGATAAGAAAACAGATAACAAATATGGTTTTCGTTTAGAAAACGGATGGATTCATTTGCCCTTATTAGCTGCTCGCTCTATGCTGTATGACGATATGCGCACCGCAGGTGTGAATAACGGCAGACGGCATAGAGCATACTAATTTTAAAGGCAAATCAACCGACCTTTTGTTCCGAAAACATGATATCAAGCTGATTTAAAACCTGATCCCAATTTCGACATCTCGCCGTCCAGTGTTCGACAATTTTTTTCGACGCCAAATACAGCATTTTGCGCAAAGAATCGTCATTTGTAAACGACGGCTTCGTTTTGGTAATGCTTCGGAACTGTCGGTTCAGCCCCTCAATGATATTCGTCGTATATATGATTCTCCGAACCTCTGCCGGATATGCGAAAAATGTGCTTAGAATGTCCCAATTCTCTTCCCAGCTTTTAACGCAGGAGGGATAGGTCTTGCCCCATGTTTCCTTGAATTTCATGAGGTTATTCAGTGCTTCCTCTTCGTTAATTGCCTGATACACGGTTTTCAGGTCGGCCATTAGTTTTTTAATATCCTTATAGCTTACAAATTTAGTCGAAGACCGTATCTGGTGAATGATACAGCGCTGAATTTGGGCTTTGGGATACACCGAGCTTATTGCCTCACGAAATCCTGTAAGACCGTCTACGCAAAAGACGTAAACCGACTGAACACCGCGGTTTTTAAGGTCATTCAGCACATTAAGCCAGAATTTCGCACTTTCATGTTCGCCGATCCATATGCCGAGAATATCCTTGCAGCCGTCCATGTTGATACCCAAGACCACATAGGCGGCTTGGGTTACATACTGATGGTTTTCTTTAACTTTGTAGTGTACAGCAGAAAGAAAACAGCGGCCGGCCTCAATGGATCACAACCGTACTAATAAAAATGTCTTTGTTATCTCCGGCTTTTTCAAAAAGAAACCTCTGTGTCTTTTTCTTTCTGCTGTAATCTATCTTCAGTTGGGTAGTTCACTTTCTCCTTCCACCATGACAGGTGGCACCTGTCAGCGTATAGGCGCAGTTGCCTTTGGTGAAGTCCACACAGCGACAAAGGTATGCCGATTCATTCTCACTGAACAGGCGGTCTTTGCTGACGAGACCGGAGCGCACGGCAAAGGCCTCCTTGACATATTCATAGTTCGGCGAGTGATCTCCCCAGAACACCGAGTCGCCGTCTGTATTCTGCTTCCATGTGCAGAACATAAAGCCGTTTTTTTCGCTGTAGTTTGCCGCCAATACGGTATCTCCGAAAGAGGCAAGCTGTCTGTAATCAGAGGCGCCGTCAGCTTTCATCTGCGCTGCGTGTTCGTACAGCCCGACATATTCCCGCACTATAGAGATCTTATCCTGAATGTCTGCAATTTTACTGCGGTATTCATCGGATAGGTTTTGGTCGGCGTTGCTTAGAAATTGACCGTTGTATTTTATCCGGCAGAGGGGGATGCCGTCCGAGAACACCTCCATCCATTCGTTGCCGTCCATCTTGGCGTCGTACCGAGCCCTGAGCCGTTTGGCTAATTCTTTCTGCAGCATATCTGATTTCTCCTTTTTTGAGGGCAATAAAAAAAGGCAGATAGATTTTTGATTTCTATCTGCCTGCGTATCACTATTCGGTTGTGTGAGAGTTCAAGACATCCAACAAAGGGAAAACATCATTTTTATATCTGTCAAAACGGTTCGCTGAAATTTTGCCGTATAAACGGTGAAACCCCGATGAAATCGGGGTTTTCACGGGGCACATCTATTTTGTAGCCCTTTTATGGCAGGGGCAGAAGGACTTGAACCCTCGGCACTCGGTTTTGGAGACCGATGCTCTACCAACTGAGCTATACCCCTAAAAATAAAAAAATGCTTGTCTGGTGGACCATCACGGACTCGAACCGCGGACCGACCGGTTATGAGCCGGTTGCTCTAACCAACTGAGCTAATGGTCCGAACAAGCAAGATTTATTATAGCATAAATTTTCAATTTGTCAATACTTAAAAGTGTTTTTTCTTCAAAATTTTTATACATTGATTATTATAGGCATTATACCGTTTTCCTCAATATCAATAACCGCATAGCTTGCCCTGCTGTCACGGGGTTCCGAACACGAACCCGGGTTAACAATATATATGCCATCTTCATATAATATCTTTGAAATATGTGTGTGACCGTAAAGCACAATATCACAATTTCTTTCCATTGCGGCGGCTTTGAGGCGGTCTGTTCCGTACTTCACCGAAAGCGTGTGACCGTGTGTATAAAAAATATTATGACCTGCCGCATTTGCAATTCCGATAGACGGAAAATTCGAAAAGAAGTCGCAGTTACCCGATACAATATTAAATGTTTTATCGGGATATTCATACTGCATATCCTCAATATCCGCAGTTATATCCCCTAAAAAGAAAACTGTCTTTGAGTCGGGCTGTGCGTCAAGTATTTTACGGATAACACGACTGTTTCTGTGCGAATCTGAAATTACGGTAATTCTCATTTTGTCCACCTATTCTAATATATTTAATAATCTCATAAAATTAAAGTAGAAAAAAACGGAGGTAACGCTATGAATAACGAAAAAATTGATAAACAAAAACTTTTAAATGCACTGCTTGCTTCTTCCGGCGGAAAGCTAAACCAAAACGCAATAAACGGCGCAATCAACAATAACGACACCGGTGCGCTGTTAAACAGCCTGTCAGATGAAGACAGACAAAAGCTTAACCGCGTTATGTCTGACAAAAAAATTCTTGAACAAACGCTTAACAGTCCCCAGGCGCAGGCTATACTAAAATCCATTCTAAAGGGCGGAGGAAGCAATGGATGATTTAAGCTCTAAGCTTACCGATATTCTGAACGACCCAGAAAGTATGGAACGGGTGCGTAAGATGGCGGAAAGTATACTCGGCGGTTCTGATGAGCCGTCTCCCCCGCCGCCGATTCCGGCTGTTGAAACAACCGATTTGAGCAGCATTTTGGGGAGCGATGATTTAAAAACTATCGTATCCGTAATATCAAAAATGAAAGGGTCGGGCAACGATACAAGAGTACAGCTGATTTATGCGCTGAAGCCGCATTTAAGCGACGAAAGAAAAGCAAGAGCCGATACAGCGATTAAAATTCTTAAATTTCTTGATGTATTACCTTTAATTAAAGAAAGCGGCCTTTTAAAGCTTTAAACGGAGGCAAATATGACCGAAAATGATTTTATGCGGCAACAACAGGCGGCTGTTGAACGCATGCGTGAAATGAATGCAAGGGCTTCAAAAGCTCCGGGCGGTAATGCAATGCCGCCGGTACCGCCGTTTGTCAGGGTGCCCTTGCAAAAAAAGAATGAAAGCAAGGAAGAAAACCGCAATACAAATAATAAAGAAAAAGAAATCAAAAAAGAATCCAACGGTATTTTCGGTTCGGAAATACCGTTTTTGAGCAAGCTTTTTAAGGAGGCAGACAGCTCGCTTATACTCGGACTTTTGTTAATTTTGATGAGCGAAAAGGCGGATAAAAGACTATTATTTGCACTTGTTTACATATTGCTTTAAAAGCTGTTATTTCTTGCAAAATCCAATTTATGTAAACTTGGACAACCTTAATAGTTATCCAACTTATCCACCGTGATATTAACATTTTTAAAATCAAAAGGGCAAAAATTCCCGATTTTCCGTTTCGTTTCGGTGGATAACTATGTTAATAAGTTGAATAATAGTTTATTCAAAATAAAATGAATAAAATAATTATGTAAAGCTTTCGAGCTTTTTCGACTGCGTTATTTGCGCTTCATTTTCTTTAATTGTACTTTAAGTTCAGGTGAAATTCGCCTTGATTCGACAGCCTTTTGTATTGCCTTATTATATGTAAAATCATCAAGCTTGCAGGTTTCCATAAAATTCATCGTTTTTTCGGTCTGCTTTGCAAGTGCAGTTGCAATCAGCCAAGCAACACCCATTTTATAGTAATAACCGTCATTTTCATATTTTTCTGCGAGCAGCAGCACCATATCGATGTATTCGTCGGTAAGATAATAGCTCATCAACATTATAACCGCAATTCGCATATAATAAGTTTTTCCGCTTTCCAAAAAAATTATGAGCTTTTCAAGCACAAATTCCCTGTTTTTAAGGCATTGCTTAAATGACTGACATAAAATATCGCATGTACACCAGTTATCGGCATTTTCTGCAGCACGACTGAAATACTGCCAAAGTGTTGTAATATCTCCTTTTGTTTTTCCTAAAACATAAGAATACAAAAGACACATTTCTATACAGGAAAAATCACATTCATTCAAAAAGCGTTCAGCGGACAAGTCCCCGCGTATCATATTTGCAAGCTTTTTAAGAGTCGGTAATCGCACACCCAAAAGCGGATACTTTGAGTTATTTATCAGCTTTAATGAAAAATTCCTATATTCTTCTTCGGAGTTTTCAGAAAGAAATTTTTTAATTTCAATTATTTCCATTTTATCTACCTCTATATAATTATACCATAATTCAAACGAAAAAAATATCTTTATTTTTTCACCTGAATGTAGTATTATAATATGGTAAGAGGTGTGCTATGAAAAGAACGAGAATTAAAGACAGAGTTTTACCCGATTATACACGGGGTGAAGAAATATTTAATATGGTATCGCACATAGTAGGCGGAGCCTTCGGTATAGCGGCACTTGCCACCTGCGTGGTAAAAGCATTTCTGAACGGCGACCCTTATCAGGTTGTAAGTGCTTTTATTTACGGCTTTTCCATGGTTATGCTTTACACTGTTTCAAGTGTTTACCACGGTCTTATACCGGAAACCGCAAAAAAAGTAATGCAGGTAATAGACCATTGTACAGTATTTATACTTATAGCAGGCACATATACACCGGTTTCTCTATGTGCTTTGAGGGAGCACAGCACTCCGCTCGGATGGACGGTGTTCGGAATTGTATGGGGCGTTTCGGCTCTCGGTATAACTCTTAATGCGATAGATTTAAAAAAATACCGTATATTTTCGGGTATATGCTATATAGCGCTCGGATGGTGCATAGTGTTTACGGGTAAAACCGCAATTAATGCAATCGGTAAAGCCGGATTTTTATGGCTGCTTGCCGGCGGTATTTCATATACGGTGGGTGCTGTTCTTTACGGAATTGCCGGTAAAAGCGTACACCGCTATATGCATTCTGTATTTCATATATTTGTTGTTATAGGAAGTATTTTACAGTATTTTTGCATACTGTTATATATATTAGTTTAGGAGAATGAATTATGAATGATTATGTTATAGTTACCGACTCCTGCTGCGACCTTACAGAAGCCCTTGCAAAAAAAGCAGAGCTTACCGTAATACCTATGGTGCTGAATATTTCCGGTACCGAATACCACAATTATCTTGATGAAAGAGAAATAGGCTCAAAGGATTTTTACGCAAGACTCCGTTCCGGTGAAAATGCTTCCACCTCTGCCGTAAATATGGATGTGTTTACAAGCGTTTTCGAGGAAATTCTGAACAAGGGAAAAGATGTACTGTATTTGGGCTTTTCTTCGGGACTGAGCAGCACCTACCATGTAAGCACACTCGTTGCTGAAGAGCTTTCGAAGAAATATCCTGAAAATAAGATTTACTGTGTTGACACACTCGCCGCATCTATGGGTGAGGGACTGCTTGTTTACTTGTCTGCAATGCAAAAGCAATCCGGCAAGACAATAGACGAAGTCCGTGATTTTGCGGAAAACAACAAGCTTAACCTTTGCCATTGGTTTACGGTTGATGATTTAAACCACCTTAAAAGGGGCGGCAGGGTTTCGGCTACTACGGCTTTTGTGGGTTCTCTGCTTAACATTAAACCGATTTTACACGTTGATGACGAAGGTCACCTTATCAATGTCGGCAAGGTAAGGGGCAGAAAGCTCTCTATTGAAACAATATTAGAAAATATGAAAAAAAGTGCCGTAAATCCATCGGAGCAGATTATATTTATAAGTCACGGAGACTGCGAAGAAGACGCATTGACACTTAAAAAAATGGTAGAAAAAGAATTTCATCCGAAAGAAATTCAGATAAACACCATCGGTCCGGTTATCGGCGCCCATTCGGGTCCCGGAACACTTGCGCTGTTTTTCTTAGGCACAAACCGATAATTTTTGGCTCTTTGTCGATAGTTGGGTAAAGAGTTGAAATGAGAAATTGAGTCAAAAGATGATGATTGTTTTTCTGCAATAACTGTTATACAAGATGATAATTTAGTCCTCGTCAAGCCATAATAATAACCTCCAAAATGATATTCCTGTTTTATACCGTCTTGGAGGTTTACGCAAT
>JAFOYI010000045.1 GCA_017391425.1 Clostridia bacterium
AACCTTACGGCCGCAACGGTAAGCTTCATCAATTATCTGCTGTATACGGTGAATATTTGAAGAAAATGTTGCAACTATTATTCTGTGATCTTCAGCCTTTTTAAAGAGGTTTGAAAACGATTCGCCGACAATTCTTTCACTCGGTGTAAAACCGGGTCTTTCGGCATTGGTTGAATCTGACATAAGCGCTAAAACGCCCTTTTTGCCAAGTTCGGCAAATCGGCCGATGTCTATAACATAATCATCAATCGGCGTAGTGTCGATTTTAAAATCTCCCGTTTGAATAACCGTTCCCGCAGGGCAGGTCACCGCAAAACCGACAGCGTCCGGTATAGAATGGTTTACATGAATAAACTCAATTTTAAATTTACCTAAGGTTACTACATCGCCGGGGTTTGTAACATTAAGCTTTGCCTCGTTAAGCAGCTTATGCTCACGCAGCTTACCCTCGATAAGACCTATTGTAAGCCTTGTGGCATAAATAGGCAAATTGAAATTCCTTAATAAATACGGAATTGCGCCGATATGGTCCTCGTGACCGTGGGTTACAACAAGTCCCTTTATTTTATCCTTGTTTTCAAGCACATAGGTAAAATCGGGTATAACGATGTCGATACCCGGCATTTCTTCATCCGGAAAAGACATTCCGCAATCCGAAAGGAACATATCGCCGTCATATTCGAAAAGCGTTATATTTTTTCCGATCTCGCCGAGTCCGCCGAGGGGTATAATTTTAAGCGGCTTTGAATTTTGTCTGTTACCGTAGCGGCGTGTTCCCTGTCTGTTATGCTGTGCCTGTGTTTTGGCGCTGTCGTTCCTGCTCCTTGCCGCATTTTTAACGGCAGAAGTACCCTTTGCCGACTTAGAACCGTCTGCCGTACCTTTTTTATTATAGGTTCTTCTTGTCTTATTCTGGGCAGACTTATTTACGGTCTTTTCGCCGTCTCTTTTTTCTTTTTTTTCATTCATTAAATAATAATCCTCCGATTTTTCATTTTTATGTATAACAATATAACCGTCTCTCCACAATCAGACGGCAGTATAACCGATATTAAAACGTACATTATATTGTACAATCCGCAAGATATAATTGTCAAGAATTTTGTCAGACAATTTATTATTGCCGAAAACTCAAAATTGTATTCAAAGATATTTTTGCCCCGACGGTTTATTAATCCCCAAAATGCCGCCGATAACCGACGCCAAAACAATAATAACAAGGTGAAAAAGCGTATTGCCTGTCAGAGCGCCGTGATTTACGGCAAGAGAAACGACAGTTATTATAAGAAAAGTACAAATTCCGGTGAAAAGACCTGTAAGCCAGCCCCTACTGCCTGACTTGCCTGCCAAAAAAAATGCTGCGGCAAAACCGCCGAATGCTGCGGAAAGCGTAGCAAAAAGCGCAGCATATTTAAATCCGGAAGCAAAAAAATACATAAACGCCGCAAAGGCGGCAATAAACACAGCGGTAACGGCCAAGCCTATCAAAGAAGCGGCAATTATATTCTTATAGCTTGCACCGATACCCTTTTTTACAAACTCATTATTCACAAAAAATCCCTCCCGTACATTACTATTCGGGAGGGACAAAACTTATTCTATTTACTTAGAAGCCGTATCGTCATGAACGGTAAGATTTGTCTGTAAAGCCCATCTTGCAACGGTAAGCTTTGAGTGATCGCTTGCAGACTCGATAACCAATGTATCTTCCTTAAGCGAAATAACTCTGCCGTAAATACCGCCGATAGTAACTATTTCATCGCCGACCTGAAGATTGTCACGCATCTTCTTTTCTTCTTTTTGCTTTTTGCGCTGCGGACGGATAAGCAAAAAATACATTGCTCCGAATATAACGGCAAGGTAAAGAACCATTACCAATATGCTCTGTGCTCCGCCCTGTTTTGCAGCCGACTCAGCGGCAAGCGTATAAAACTTTAAATTCATTAATTTTTGCCCTCCAAATAACTGTTAAAAGTATTATATCCTATATTTACCTTTATTGCAAGAATTATTTTAAATTCTTTGTGAAAGTATTTCTTCTTTTTCACGCTTAAACTCGGTAAAATTACCGTTGTCAAGTGCGTTTCTTATGTCCTCCATAAGATGATTGTAAAACCACAGGTTATGCATAACGGTAAGACGCTGTGAAAGCATTTCCTGACTTTTCAGCAAATGCCTGATGTATGCCCTGCTGTAGTTTTTACAAACGGGGCATCCGCAGTTTTCATCTATCGGAGACATATCGTATTCGTATTTTTTGTTGTTTAAATTAATAATTCCCTTAGATGTAAAGAGATGACCGTGCCTTGCATTGCGGCTCGGCATTACGCAGTCAAACAGGTCTACACCCCGTTCTACGGCGTTAAGTATATTTGCCGGCGTGCCTACACCCATAAGATACCTGATTTTATTTTCCGGCATATGCGGCGTTACATTTTCAATAATATCGTACATTACATCGGTCGGCTCACCGACTGCCAGTCCGCCTATCGCATAACCGTCAAGATCAAGCTCGGCTATGCGCTTCATATGCTCAACCCTTAAATCCCTGTAGGTACAACCCTGATTTATTCCGAACAAAAGCTGTTCCTTATTAATTGTATCCGGTCTTGAATTAAGGTCCGCCATTTTTTCCTTACAGCGTACAAGCCAACGGGTCGTGCGCTCGCAGGAGGCTTTTGAATATGAGTATTCCGCAGGATTTTCTACACATTCGTCAAACGCCATAGCAATAGTTGAGCCCAAATTCGACTGTATCGTCATACTTTCCTCGGGACCCATAAAAATCCGCCTGCCGTCAATATGCGAGGCAAAGGTAACGCCTTCCTCTGTAATATGGCGGAGTGATGCCAGCGAAAACACCTGAAATCCGCCCGAATCCGTAAGAATAGGACCGTTCCATGTTGTGAATTTGTGAAGTCCACCACAGCCCCTGATCACTTCATCACCCGGTCTTACATGCAGGTGATATGTATTGGAAAGCATTATTTGGCAACCGAGCGTCTCTAAATCTTTTGCGGAAACAGCGCCCTTAATTGCCGCCGCCGTAGCCACATTCATAAATGCAGGCGTTTGCACCGTTCTCCTGTTCGTTACAAACTCGCCCCGTCTTGCACGGCCTTCCTGTTTTAAAAGCTTATACATATAATCGTTCCTTTATATAATCAACATAGCGTCGCCGAAGCTGAAAAATCTGTATTTTTCGTTTACGGCGATATTGTAGGCATTCATAACATTATCGTATCCGGCAAAGGCGGAAACAAGCATAATAAGCGTGCTTTCCGGTAAGTGAAAATTAGTAATCAGTCCATCCATACACTTAAATTCAAAGCCGGGGTATATAAAAATGTCGGTATCTCCCGAGCAGGAGCGAATATCTCCGTATTTTGCGGCACAGCTTTCCACCGTCCTGCATGAGGTTGTTCCCACGCAAATAACTCTGCCGCCGTTTTTCTTTGTAGTGTTAATGATGTCGGCTGCCTCTTCCGAAATATAAAAATGCTCCGTGTGCATCTTGTGCTTTGTAACATCTTCATCCTTAACGGGGCGGAATGTTCCAAGACCTACATGCAATGTGACATATGCAATGTTAATTCCGCTTTTTTTAATGCTCTCAAGCATTTCCTTAGTAAAATGCAGTCCGGCAGTAGGTGCGGCGGCAGAACCCTTTTCCCTTGAATATACCGTTTGATAGCGTTCCTTATCCTCAAGCTTTTCCTTAATATAAGGCGGAAGCGGCATTTGACCCACTTCATCAAGCACGGTGAAAAAATCGCCGTCGCAAACAAATTCAATCATTCGGTTTCCGTCGGGCAAAACCTCTGTAACCGTTGCGGAAAGCTTATCTGAAAACTTGAACTGATAACCTTCCTTCGCCTTTTTTCCGGGTCCTGCAAGACACTCCCACAGCATATTACCGTGCTGACGAAGTAAAACAAATTCAACAACTGCTCCGGTATCTTTTCTGATGCCGTACATTCTTGCCGGTAAAACCCTTGTATCGTTAAGCACAAGGCAGTCGCCGGGTTTTAAATAGTCGGGCAGGTTGTAAAAGCGGTCATGTCGGACGGCTCCGTCCTTTACGGACAGAACCATAAGCCGTGAAGAATTTCTCGGTTCAACAGGAGTCTGAGCAATTAACTCCTCCGGTAAATTATAAAAAAAGTCACTTGTTTTCATCATTTAAAAATAAACTTCTCCCCGTTTTAAGCATAAAATAAATTGACAAATAATATTTACAATGCTATATTTAAATGTAACGGTATAATTATATTGCAAAATACAATATATATCAAGTGCCAATTTGAAAATCACCCTTGAAAGGAATGTTTTAAAATGAAAAAATACAGCGTAGGTATAATAGGGGCTACCGGAATGGTAGGTCAGCGTTTTACCCTGCTTCTCCATAATCACCCGTGGTTTAATGTCACCGCTCTTGCCGCAAGCGCAAATTCGGCAGGCAAAACATATGAAGAAGCAATCGGCAACCGTTGGGCGATGAAAGAGCCTATCCCTGAAAATTTAAAGGGTATGCAGGTTTTTGACGCCGAAAAGGATATTGATAAGATAACAGGTCTTGTTGACTTTGTATTTTGTGCTGTAAATATGAAAAAGGACGAAATAAAGGCTCTTGAGGAAAAATATGCAAAGCATGAGTGTCCTGTTGTATCAAATAACAGCGCACACCGCTTTACCCCTGATGTTCCTATGGTTATTCCGGAAATCAATTCCGACCATTTGGAGGTAATTCACGCTCAGAGAAAGCGTCTCGGCACAAAAAAAGGCTTTATAGCGGTAAAATCCAACTGTTCGCTGCAAAGCTATGTTCCGGCGCTCTATCCGCTTGACGAAAAGTTCGGCGTTGACAAGGTTCTTGTTTCTACCTATCAGGCAATATCGGGTGCCGGAAAGACCTTTGAACGCTGGCCCGAAATGATTGATAATGTTATCCCCTATATCGGCGGAGAAGAAGAAAAAAGCGAAAAAGAACCGCTTAAAATTTGGGGCTGCGTTAAAAACGGTGAGATTGTTCCGGCAGATGAGCCTAAATTTACCGCTCAGTGTATCCGTGTACCTGTTTCGGACGGACATTTAGCCTCTGTTTTTGTTGATTTCAAGCAGAAACCGACAAAAGAGGAAATACTCCGGATTTGGGACAGCTATTCAGGCGAACCGCAAAAGCTCGGACTTCCCCACGCACCCAAAAAATTCCTGCATTATTATACGGAGGACGATATGCCGCAAACCAAGCTTTGCCGTGACCTTGAGGGCGGTATGGCAATTTCCGTAGGCCGTCTCCGTGAAGATACACAGTATGACTACAAATTTGTTTGCGTTTCCCATAACACCCTGAGGGGCGCCGCAGGCGGAGCTGTTCTGCTTGCCGAGTTACTTTGTGCAAAGGGTTATATGGATTAACATATTTTAAGGAGTGGTCTTTTATGAAGAAGAGAATTTTTACCGGCGCAGCCACAGCACTTATCACACCGATGAATAACGACGGCAGCGTAAATTTTGAACGCCTTTCCTCACTTGTTGATGAGCAGGTAAACGGCGGAATAGACGCTCTTGTTATTTGCGGTACTACCGGTGAAAAATCAACGCTTAACTACGAAGAGCATGTAAAGGTTATTGAAACCGCCGCAAAAGCGAATCACGGCCGTGTGCCGCTGATTGCGGGAACCGGCAGTAACGATACCGTGTATTCCGTAGGACTCTGCAAGGACGCCGAGGAAGCCGGAGCGGATGCTTTTTTAATGGTAACTCCCTATTACAATAAAACTTCACAACGTGGTCTTGTAGCTCACTATAATTACATTGCAGACCGTGTTGATAAACCGATTATACTTTATAATGTTCCTTCAAGAACAGGTGTTGCAATTAAACCCGAAACCTATAAAGAAATTTCAAAGCACCCGAACATTGTTGCTGTTAAAGAAGCCAACGGTGATTTATCCGCTGTCGCAAAGACAAAATATCTGTGCGGAGACGAACTCGACATATATTCGGGAAATGACGACCAAACAGTTCCTATAATGTCTCTCGGCGGAATAGGCGTAATCTCTGTTCTTTCAAACATCCTGCCGGGTGTTATGCATAGAATGTGTGAGGAATATCTCTCCGGCAATACTAAAGAAGCCACGGAAATGCAGATTAAATATACGGGGCTGATGAATGCGCTTTTCAGCGATGTCAACCCTATCCCAGTAAAGGAAGCTATGAATATTCTGGGAATGAACGCAGGTCCGTGCAGACTTCCGCTCTACCCTATGGCAGAAAGCGCAATCGACTCTCTTAAAGAAAAACTTAAAGAATTCGGTTGTCTGTAATCAAATAAAACGGAAGTGAAAATATGATAAATGCAATTCTTTGCGGTGCATCCGGAAAAATGGGCGGATTTGTCGCAAATGCCGCAAAAGACGACGGAAATATTAAAATTGTTGCCGGCATTGATAAGATTAATAACGGCGAAAGCTTTCCGGTTTTTTCAACATTTTCGGATATTAATGTAAAAGCCGATATAATTATTGATTTTTCACATACTTCAATGCTTGACGGACTGCTCGATTACGCAGTAAAAAATAATATTCCGGCAGTAATCGCCACCACCGGATATGATGACGCTCAAATTGAGAAAATCAAACAGGCTTCACACAAAATCCCCGTATTTTTCACATTCAATATGTCAATCGGGGTAAATCTTGTTGCAAGCCTTGCAAAAAAAGCCGCCGCCATACTCGGCGACAGCTTTGATGTTGAAATTGTGGAAATGCATCACAATCAGAAAATCGACGCACCCTCCGGCACTGCAATAATGCTTGCTAACGCTGTAAATTCTGTTTTCGGAGATACGCTCAATTACGAATATGACCGCCACTCCGTCCGCAGAAAACGCCCTAAAAACGAAATCGGTATTCACTCTGTAAGGGGCGGTACCATAGTCGGCGAGCATGAAATTATATTTGCGGGTCACGACGAGGTTATCAAGCTTTCCCACTCGGCACAATCCCGTGAGGTTTTCGCAGTGGGCGCTGTACGGGCCGCCAAATTCCTTTACGGAAAAGCGCCGGGACTTTACGATATGAACAGTATAATGAGCTTTTAAGTAACAAAAAAGGTCTCCTGTGGGAGACCTTTTTATTTTGCCAACGGATGATATTTTGCATATGCTACCGTATATTTATTCTTCATAAACTGAGCATAAACCTGTGTGGACGATATATCGGAATGTCCGAGCATTTCTTTAATATCCTTAAGCTGGGCGCCGTTTTCAAGGAGATGTGCGGCAAAAGAATGACGAAGTGTATGCGGCGTAATATCCTTTTTGATACCCGCTTTTTCCGAATAATGCTTGATAATCTTCCAAAATCCCTGTCTTGACATAGGCTGACCGCTCATATTTGTGAAAAGCCTATCCTCTTTTTCGTCGGTAACTATCGCGGGTCTTACATTAACAAGATAAGTAGCCACTGTTTTAACAGCCGCAGGATACATCGGTACTATTCTTTCCTTTTTTTCATTATGTAAATGGAGAATACCTATTTGCAGATTAATGTCGCTGACGGTAAGCTCTATAAGCTCTGAAACCTTAATACCGGTTGCATATAAAAGCTCGAGCATAGCTTTATCCCTAATGCTTTTATAATCGTTTCCGTCCGGCTGGGATAAAAGCAAAACTATTTCATTTGAGTCAAGTATACCCGGTAATTTCTTTTCGCTGTGTTGGAGCTTTATACCCTCTACCGGGTCATTTTCGGTAACACCGTTGTTAATGAGAAATTTGTAATAACATCTCAGCGAAGCGAGTATACGGGTTTTGGTAGCGGCAGACTTGCCCATTGCGGTAAGATAATCAAAATAACTGCGTAAAAATACATTATCGGCAGAGCCGACGCTTTTCCCCGAGGCAGAGCAATATGCAGAATACTGATTTACATCCCGAAGATATGACTCAACTGTATTGGCAGATGATTTTTTAACCTTTAAAAGATATTCTTTAAAATTTGCGGTATCCGACATATTGCACCTCCTTAATTTTACAGTTTTAAACTGCCCATAAAAGAGCAGGACAGCACTGCGTCTGCCAAAGCGGACACAAGTACAAGCATAGTTATAAATAAATATCTTCCGCAATAGTTCTTAAAATCAACCGAAAGATTGAAAGAAGAAGAACCCGGAAGTGACATCCGTGCGATAATAAGGGAAAATTTCACCGATTCACGGGACGCCAACAGCAATGCCGTAATAAGAATTATAGCCGACGGCAAAACAAGCACCGCATTAAAAGCAATTCCCTTTACGGAATAATCCGAATAAAGTAATGCCGTAACACCGCCGTAAAGTACGCCCCTTGCAAGAAGAGAAAAGGGCGCTAAAATAACCCCCAACATCGATGTGCCGAAAGTAAACAGAATAAGCAGCATAAGCATAGATTCCATAAAAGAATTAAGTACAACAGAAAAAAAAGAAGACTCAAATCTCTGCGAAATAAATCTTTGAATATATGTATCTGAATACTCGGCAAGAATATTCAACTTTTGATAAGAAAATGTACCTATCGCAATTCCGGCAATAAACAGGGCAACTAAAATAACAAGGATATTATTCTTAGAAATAAAGCTGCCTATCTTCAAACCTTTGATACTTAAAACCGTACCCTTTCGCATACAATCACTCCCGTTTCTAAAAAATAATATGCCGAAACGGGACAAGATATACCGAAAGCTTTAAAACAATATTTAGTTAATTTGTTTTCAAAAACATACAAAATGTTGTTAAAATCTGTTGTTATGTAAACTGACTGTAAATCAAATAAAATCAAACATAAATTAAAACAGCCTTTAGTAAATCCGCATATTGCGATAACAACATAATAATACTACATTTTTTAAATTATGTCAACTGCGAATTTTCAAATCATAAAATGTTATGTAAACTATTTATGTTAACCACACAATATATGCCGTTTCCCTTATTATGTAAACCCCATTTGTTGTAATTAAAGCTTTATTTTTTTATTTGTTTGTGTTATACTCTTATGTGCAAAAACTGATTTATGAAATGGGGAGAATGTATGTCAAAAACGGTAATTGTAACCGGTTCGTCAAAAGGCATAGGTGCGGCAACGGCAATTCTATTTGCACAGAAGGGTTATAATGTAGTAATAAATTATAATGAATCATATGAGTCTGCGAGCCTTCTCTGCCGTTCACTTGTAAGCAACGGCTATTCGGTAATAACACAGAAAGCAAATGTAGCAAATAAAATGGAGGTTGACCTTATGGTCAAGGAGACCCTCTATAAATTCGGCAGTGTAGATGTGCTTATAAACAACGCCGGCGTCGCTTATCAGGGACTTATAACCGATACCGACGAAATCGATTTCGACCGTATTATTGACATTGATCTTAAGGGCGTTTTTAATTGCTGTAAATCCGTAACTCCCGTAATGGTAAATCAAAAGTCAGGTACAATAATTAATATTTCTTCAATGTGGGGTCAGGTCGGTGCCTCCTGCGAGGTTGCCTATTCCGCAGCTAAAGCAGGTGTTATAGGTCTTACAAAGGCGCTTGCAAAGGAGCTTGCGCCAAGCGGAATAACGGTAAACTGCATAGCTCCCGGTCTTATCGAAACCGCAATGAATTCAAATCTTTCGGTTGATGACCTTAACGCCTTTGTTGAGGAAATACCTCTCGGACGAATAGGAAACGCAGATGAGATAGCCGCCGCCGCTTTATTCCTCTCCTCCCCTGCCGCAGAATACATAACCGGACAGGTTTTAGGTATTAACGGCGGTTACATAATTTAATAAGCAATATAAAAGCATCCGAACTCAGTAACGGGTTCGGATGCCTGTGCTTTATGCGACATCAAGTAAAAACCGCTAACCATAAAGGTTATCGGTTTTTACTTGGCTTTATTAATTTATGTATATCCTAATATCTGCGCTTTAAAAATCGGCACAGAGGAACGGAAAAACGGAGTTTCTGCCTTTCTTCCCGGCTGGCAAGGTGTTTTATTATTATCAGTGCCGAGATAATTCCCATTCCGGTTTTTATGCCAAACGGTTCAACCGCAAAAAATGCGATAACAGTCACAAGTGTATAAGCAGTAATACTGCGGTAGTAATTAGGCGAAATCACCACTGCAACGGAAAGCGTTATATAAACTGCCGCAAGTATAAGCACCGGTACTGCATATGGCAAAAGTCCGAGCAAGCATCCAAAGGATACCGCTATACCTTTTCCGCCCGTAAAACGGTAAAACACCGAATAATTATGACCGAGTACCGGAGCCGCCAAAACAAGCGCAATTCCGGGTCCGGTATTTTTTGTAAGATACAGATAAAGGAAAACAGGTATAAATCCCTTAAATAAATCGCCTATAAGCGTAAGCGTTCCGCAAAAAAATCCTCCGTTTATAAAGGCGTTTGCCGCACCGGGATTTTTATCGTTACTGCTGCCGATTATATCCTTGTTGAAAAGCGTGCCGTAAATGCGTGCAAACAAAATACTTCCGGAAAAATACCCGAATGCAAAAAAGATAAATGTTAAAAGCAAAATATTCACCCCACGCATAAAGTATACTATTATTTATACCGCTTGTCAAATACGGAAAACTATTCGATCTCAATGACAGAGGACAAAGCAAATGAGTATATTGCCTTTTGCTTAACCCTTTTCTCGAATATTTTTTCACATGCCGCCGCATAAATCGAAAGCTGTTCACCGTACGCCGTCCTGAGTTGTTCTGCGTTATCTGTTCTGTCGGTCTTAAAGTCAAGAAGAACTATTCCGTCTTCCTCCTCAAACAGCAAATCAACCGCACCCTGAACAATCACCGTTTCGTTATCAAAAAGGCTGTCAAGCATAGGATCTATCCGCCGTGCGGGAAGCTCTGTAAGAAACCTCATCTCACGCTGTACATTGACGGATTTTTTAATCCTTTCAAAAATATCATTTGAAAAGAAGTCACGGAGCTTTTCTCTTGAAACCGCCTTTGCCTCCCTTTCCGATATATACTGCCATTCATAAAGGCGCTCAATTTCTTCCTCTATGTTATCTGCATTGTGAAAATCGATAAACTCCATAATTTTATGCATTGCCGTACCCCGTTCGGTTGCGGTTATACCGCCGCCGCACATAAATGACGGTTTTGACGAAAATGCATATTTATCGCTTTCAGCCTTATTTGCAAGTGCGGAGACGGAGCTTTTGGACTCGATTTTAAAAAGCGGAGCATATGGGTATTCATAGGCAATTCTTTTTTTAAGCTCTTCGGTAAGCTTACCGTCCGGCAAAAATTCGGCTTTTTCGGTCAATATTTCTCCCGACTCTACGGTGGACTCTGTAATATTCACTTTAATCCGGCTGTTTGTTTTCTGCGGAATAATTCCGCAATTATCAGTTCTCAGAGCCGAACCGTCCGGATGCAAAAGCAGTGCGGAAACAAGCCATTTTGCATATGAGCGTTGCTTTGAAAATATTTCGTCTGCATTTCCCGATACGGCAGATAATTCAGCCGCAATTTCATCGACCGCCTTTAAGGCGTCATTAAATGCAGCCGTAAACAGAAGTTTATCCTGTGTTCTTGTCATTGCAACATATAGAAGTCTCAATTCCTCTTCGGCTGAACGGCGGCGAATATCGTCAACTATAATTTCCCTGCCGACGGTTGTTTTTTTAGTCTTTTCGTTTTCATCGTAATATGAAAAGCCTATTCCGAGTTCGGAATTATAAATTGTTTTTGAGCGTGCATCGGCGTCATTAAACAGCGCCGCCGTATCGGCAATAATACATACCGGAAATTGCAGTCCCTTTGAAGCATGTATACTCATAATTTTCACGCTGTCTGTTCCGGCTGTAACTGCTGCCGACCTCATACCGTGCTGTGACTGCTTTAACACATATTTCACAAATCCGCCTATTCCGCCGCTGTTATCTTCATCATACTGTTCGGCATAGCTGATAAGAAGAAGCAGATTATTCCTGCGTCTTGTGCCGTCTTCACCGGCAGAAACTATATTAAGATAGTCGGTTTTTGTAAGCAATGAAGAAATAAGCCTTGCTGTCGGATAGGTAACGCTTAAAAGACGGTACTTTTCAAGTGCTGATATCACAAGCTTTGCTTTATCGGAACCGTTTTCGGCAGCATAAACAAGTGCCGAATACAAGCTGCCTGAGCGTTTTTCTATTCTGAGCGTTGCTGTTTCATCTGCCGTAAAGCCGAATATCGGAGACATCAAAACCGTCAGCAGCTCCACATCGGAGTCGGGATTGTCAATTATCTTAAGCAGACTTAAAAAAACAGATATTTCCTTAGTTTCTGCATATCCCTCAACACTGAATTCGGCAGGAACACCGTTTTTCCTGAGCTCTTTTGCGATAACAGGCGCCTTATTTTTTGCATTACGCAAAAGTATAGTAAAGTCGGAATACCGTGCCGCCCTGAGCGTATTATCGGCGGACCTTATGCACTCTCCGCAATTCACCGTTTCTTTGATAAATTCGGCTATATGCCTTGACTCTGCCAGTAAGCGTTCCTCCGCAGTACCTTTTACGCTTAAAATATCAAATTGAACCGGTAGCGTATCAGTTTCCGGATATACCGCCGCAGGAATAAGCTTTTCTTCGTCATTATATACGATACTGCCGGTTTTCGCAGTCATCATATTAAAAAAGAAGAAATTTATAAAATCGCACACCTGAGGTTTACAACGAAAGTTAGCGCCTAAAATAATTTTTTTAGGGTCATTTTCCCCTGCTTTTTCAAAAGGAACAGCGTCATTCTTTTTCCTTAAAAAGTTTTCGGGGTTGGCACCTCTGAAGCCGTAAATGCTTTGCTTAACATCACCCACGGCAAAAAGCCTTCTGCCTTTATCGGAAAGTATATAAAAAAGCATGTCCTGCAAATCATTGGTATCCTGATATTCGTCAACCATAACCTCGTCATAAGAAGCTACAAGCTCATCAGCCTCGCCGCCTGTCAGAAGTTTAAGCGCCAAGTGCTCGGTATTATGAAAAGTATATGTGTTGCGTTCTGTGTATTCGTCAAAAAGCTTATTGTCAAATTCAATAAGAATATCGGACAAAACGCTTATCGGCTCGCTGAGGTTTGAAAGCTGGTTTGATATTTCGTCACAATCCGCATAGAAAATTTTAAGTAATGCTTCACGGTCCTTTGAAAAGCCTTTCCATGCCGTTTTTGCTGTTTTTGCCGCATATGAGCCGGACAGTCCGTTAGCCCTCGGCAGACTGCCGAAAAAGATTTCGCTTACAGCCGAAAAAACAGTATCCCAATTACCCGAATCGGCAGCAGAGCGCAGCTTTTCCGCACAGTCGGCGGCAAATCTGAATGATTCCGAATATACAGCGTCGGCTTTTTCATCCGAAAAGAGCATATCAAGAATACAGGCTACGGTTTTTTTCCAGTTGCAGGCTGTATCCGCCGCTTTTTTTATTGCAAGCGAATACCATTTGTTTTCGGGCGTAAATCCGCCTGATGAATAGCTGTTTTTAAGCGCCGAAAACCACTTTTGCGGAAACGTCAGTTGGCGGCTGTACTCGTAAATTTCAAGTAAAAAATCGGAAAAATCACCGTCGTCGTATTCAGCCCCGACCGTATCAAGCAGCTTATAAAACGAAGGCTCGGATTTTTCATAATACCCCCTTAAAATTTCACTGAGTACCGCTTCATTCACGGGGCGGAGAGAATATCCGTCACTCATTTTAAAATCAGGAGAAACGCCCGCCTTTTCGAAATTATCACGAACCAAATCAATGCAAAAGGAATCTATGGTACATATTTTTGCACTACCCAAAAGTCTTTTTTGCCTTAAAAGTCCTATATCCTCAGGATTTTTGCGACATTCATCGTCAAGGCGTTTTTCTATTCTTGTACGCATCTCGGCAGCCGCCGCATTTGTGAATGTAACTATTAAAAGTCTGTCCGCACTTACAGGTGAGACCTTATCTATAAGCCTGCTTATAACCCTTTCTACAAGCACAGCCGTTTTGCCGGAGCCTGCCGCCGCCGACACAAGCACATTCCCCTTTGTATCAATAGCGTACTGCTGTTCCTTTGTGGGTTTAAATGCCATTTGCCGACGCCTCCTCCATTTTTTCAAATACTTCTTCATTTTTTAAATCTGGCACCCTTTCGCAAGGAGCGCCCTCTCGGCCGCAAACAGCGGAATAATCGCAATACTTGCATGCAGGCGAGTCTCGCCCATCAAGCGGAGCGGCGGCAATATCACCGCTTGATATGCCGTTTCCTGTGTCCCTCATAAGCTTTTCTATGTAATCAAAAATTTTTGTGAAATCCTCCGCCGAGACAAACGATGTGCATGATCGGCTCAGACTTCCGTCCTTATTAAGCTTAAGCTTAGGTACAAACTCGCCCGACATATTTTTATCCATTGCCGAAACAATTTCTTTTTCGTTCCTTATAAGTCCGTTCATAGCCATTCCGGTATCGTTTATATCCCGTTTTGACGGCATGTAAAGTATTCCTGCCGCCTTTTCGTCATCAAGACCGCCTGCCCGTACCACCGCATAAAGATAAATAAGCATTTGAAGATTAAGTCCGAATAAAATATCCGGCAGCTTAAATTTGCGGCTTCCGGTTTTATAATCTATAACTCGGACATATCCGTTATATTCGTCCACTCTGTCAATACTGCCGGTAAGGGTTATATTTCCGCCGTCATAAGGCATCTTAAGTGCAGGAATATCGGCGTTCTTACCGCCTATTTTAAGCTCGCAGTATGCAGGTTCAAATCCGCTTTGAGCAAATTCCTTTGCAAGCTGTTTTACTACCTCTTTGAGTGAGCGGGATATTCTTGATACCAAAAATTTCCCTCTTTGTGTTTCAACGGAACGGTAGCCGGCAACTCCGTCAAGATATTCGTTTATATATTCGTCGACAAGTCCGTCAAGCTCATTATCGCTAAGCTCTGCAAAGCCTTTTTTATACTTTCCTACAAGCTTTTCAAGCACAAAGTGGACAATCGTTCCCCTTTGCAGTACATCAAATTCCGCCGGTTGCAGTTTTTTGGCGGCTATACCGTATTTGCAAAAAAAGTAAAACCGACATCTGTTATATGTATCGAATTTTGAAGCGGACATATTAATATCCATACCGTAAAGCCGTGCGGCGGTATCTTCGGAAATACAAAACGGCTTGCCTGATAATCTGTCTTCAAGATATTCGGCTTTTATAATTAAATCAGACGGCAATGCCGCCTTTAAGGAAGCGGAATCGCCGTTTTCCGCAAGTCTTGCACGGCAATAAGCCGAATATGCGCTTTCGGCGGTTTCCGGCAGGTTTTCTTCGGTCAACCGCTCCTGCGGTTCCGTAATCGTTTTACAGGGTATATTCTCCGTCAGTTCGCTTACAAAGGCGGCAGGCTCGCACTTCTCCCCTGTTATACCGCCTGTGGCATAAGAAACATACAGCCTGTCCGACGGACAGCAGAGGTTGCAGTAAACAAGGTAATCCTCATCTGTCATTGCGTCGGCAGATCCGTCTGAAATTTCAATACCGGACTCTATAAGCTTTCCCCGTTCATTAGCGGAAAAAATACCTGCGGCAGTTACCGTTTTCGGGAAAACACCCTGATTTGCACCTAATATAAACGCCACCTTAGGTCGGGACGGGCGTATTCTGTCTGCAGAGCCGAAGGTTACCTCGTCAAGCGTTCTCGGGATTGTACCCACACTGTCAAAAGAAACGGCAAGCCTTAACGCCTCGCAAAACTCCTTTTTTTTGAGGGTTACATTACCGAAACAGGTTACCATACTGTCAAGCAGCTTCATAAATTTATCGTACGATTGCCTTAATGCATCACCGGACCATTCGTTCCAGTCTTCTGCATATTTTTGAGCAAGCAGTGCAAGCTTATCGGGTGCGCCGCAAGCGAACAAAAGCTCAACACAAGCCGCCGCCATATCTGCGGCTGTACCGTTAAAATCAGCAATAAAATTTTTAAGCGGTTCCCACGCCTTAATGCGTAATTTGTTAATTGTTTTTAAGCTGTCGGCGGTGCCGTCGTTCTGTTCCTCCGAGACAAAGCCTCTCGGATCCATAGTCCATTCCTTTTCCCACATATCTCCGCTTATTCCCCAAAGCATCGTATAGTTTTCAAGAATGGATATTTCGTCCTCCGTAAGTGTGCCGAGTCCCGTTTTGTTAAATCTTAATACAGACTCCGTTGTAGGGCTTAATGCCGTCTCTGCCGCCGCATTTACTGCCGCAGATACGGGAAAAGATGCAAGCGGAATACGCCTGTCCGCAAAACAGGGTATACCGTTTTGCAGGCAAGCCAATAATACAGCGGTCTCATACTGCTCCGCATCTCTTGCAATTATAACAAAATCACGGTAGCGAATACCGTCTTCACGCACAAGCCGCCTTATTGTTCGAGCGGCAAACTCCGCCTCGTCAAACATAAGTGCCGCCTTGCAAACCGTTATACCCTGACCGTCGGATATTACTGTTTCACCGCCTGCAATAAGTCGTTCAAGCGCCGCAACGGACAGAGAATTATATCTACTCTTATCAAGAAAAATCGATTCCGCCTCAGTAACGCCGAACCTTTCAGCAGATTTTCTTATTCTTTCCGCCGATTTTCTGATATTTGAAAAAATATTAAATTCCTTATCAAGTCTGATATCGTTGGTCAGGGAAATTATAACATCCTCTGACTGCGCCAAAATGCGGTCAATAATTTTAAACTGCTGACCTGTAAAGCCTTTAAAGGAGTCTATGTAAACTGTTTTATTCTCAAAATACTTAAAATCCTCAAGCTGTCTGTAAAGCTTTGTAAGTGCGTCGGCAGGATCTATAAATTTTTCGCCAGTAAGCGCATCGTATGTCTCAAATATAAGTGCGGTATCATTAAGCTTTGCGGAAAGATTTTCACTGTTTACGGAAAGTGCCGCATTTTTTATATCCTGTGCGGTAACGGAATTGATTTTAAACTCCCCCACCGTGTCAAGCATAGTTTTTGCAAAGGCAACCGAATTACAATACCGTGACCAAAGCTTTAAATCATTCCGAACAGAGGTAAGCGCCCTATTCATAAAAATGACTTTATCGGCGTCATTAAGCGTTCTGCCTGCAATACCGCCCGTGCTGCGGCCTATTTCATCGCAAAGTCTCGAAAAGCTCATAACGCTGACGCTCCTTGCTGACTTATCACCGAGCATTTTAAGAACAGAGCGTTCGCTTTCAAACGAAAACTGTTCGGGGACAAGTAAAACCGATTGCTTGCCGTTAAGAGCATTTTCCTTGATCATCTGCATAACTTTATAGGTTTTACCCGAAACCGGCAGTCCGAAAATAAATTTAAGCATTGCTTGCACCTCACTTAAATTTATTTTAACACACTTTGCGGCTTTTTACGAGAATTATTTTAAGTGTTTATTTAAAAATTACAGGCATTATAACAAAGCCGATTAAGGCCGGTATTCCGAAAACCGCCGCACCCGAGGCAGTCCATTCGTTAATAGGAATATTTACCCCCGTATATCGGGCGGTTAAATCAATTATTGCCGTAATTAAAACGCTTGCAAGCGCATTTATAAGCAGCATTTTAAAAGGCTTATGCGTTCTTAAAGCGCATATAAAAACCGCCAATGCTCCAACCGAAATAATTGCAATTCCGCCGTATTTTATAAGCTCCATCGTATCACATCCCATTATAATACTATGAAGCCCTCTTGATTTTAATTACAAAAGCCGCCCGAACAAAACTTCGGACGGCTTAAGCTTATTCCAACTAACCTGATTTTGATATACAGATGTTATTCCGAACAGCACCTGTTCATTATTTGTTTTTTGACCATGCAGACGGCGAAAGCGCAATGATAAGCGGAAAAATTTCAAGTCTTCCGAGCAGCATTGCAAAAGAAAGGATAAACTTCGCAAAATCCGAATAGGCTGAGTAGTTACCTGCAGGACCTACTGCCGCAAGCCCGGGTCCTACATTGTTAAAGCAGGCAGCCGCCGCCGAAAAATTGGTTTCAAAGCTGAACGGTTCAAAGCTTAAACACATAATAACCGCCGCAAGACACAGTAAATAAATCAAAAAATAATTGCCTACATTTTTTGAGGTTGTACCTCCTACGCTTTTCCCCTCAAACCTTAAGGAGGTTATCGCCCTCGGGTGAATAAGTCTTTTGATTTCATTATGAACCATTTTAAACATCATAATAATGCGTGAGACTTTTATACCGCCGGCTGTCGAGCCTGCACAACCGCCCACAAACATTAAAAGCAACAGCAAATATTTCGAAAAAGCCGGCCATAAATTAAAATCGGCAGTTGCATATCCGGTAGTTGATATTATTGAGGACACCTGAAAAAACGCCGCACGCAGTGAATCCGAAAAGCTTGGGAACAAATTTCTGATATTAAATGTTATAAGAAGCGATGAAACCGCAATTATACTAACAAAGCACCAAAGCTCACTGCTTTTAAGCGCCGCCTTTATCTTCTTTGCGATAATAAGATAGTATAAATTGAAATTTATACCGAACAGAACCATAAATATTCCTATAACCCATTGAAGATACGGAGAATATCCGGCAATACTGTCGCTTTTTACACCGAAACCGCCTGTACCCGCCGTTCCGAATGAATGAAGCAGGCTTTCAAAAAAAGGCATTCCGCCAAGACATAAAAGAATTACCTCTATTACGGTCATCGCCATATAAATAAGATACAGAATGACCGCCGTATCCTTAATTCTCGGTACAAGCTTTCCCATTGTAGGACCGGGCATTTCCGCCCTTAAAATATGGATAGGTCTTTCCGAAACATTCGGTATAATAGCCGTAACGAATACGATTATACCCATACCGCCAATCCAGTGTGTAAAGCTGCGCCAAAAAAGAACGCCGTGGCTGTGTGCCTCAACATCCTTTAAAATTGATGCTCCGGTGGTTGTAAAACCGCTTACTGTCTCGAAAAACGCATCGGCAAAGGACGGAATTTCTTCAGTTATCATAAACGGTACGGCACCGACAAGTGAAAGCATCACCCATGTAAACGCAACTATTATAAAGCCTTCTTTTGCATAGATAACATGCGTTTTCGGCTTATAAAAAAGCCTTGGTAAAATTCCGAGAACAAATCCGATTAAAGCGGCGGCAAGAAAGGCAAAGCACTCACGCTCTTTATAAATCGCACTTACTGCCGCCGGCAAAAGCAACAGCACGGATTCCACCATAAGCATCATACCCACGGCGTTGAATATCATTCTGCGATTCATAGGCTCACCTCTGTTTGTCGGTAATATCCGAAAGGTCGTTAACTCTCATTCCTCCGGATATTATTACAACACGGTCGCCCGGCAAAATCATATCGTCGCCCGACGGAATTATTGTTTTTCTTCCCCTTATAATTCCGGCAATAAGTATATTTGATTTTATCGGAAGCTCTTTAAACGGTATTTTAATTATATTACTATCGGCATTTACCGCAAACTCAAGCGCTTCGGCATTGCCGTTCATCAGCTTATAAAGGGTTTCAACCTTGCTGCCCTTTGAATTTTCAAGCGCACGGGCATATCTTACAACAACATCCGCAACAGTTCTTATCTGCGAGGCGACCGATTCTATTCCGAGTCTTGCGGCAGTAGGCAAAAATTCATTGCGGTTTACCTTTGCAATCACCTTTGGAACATTCTGCATTGTTGCAAAGTAGGAAAGCAGTATATTTTCTTCATCCATACCTGTAAGCGCCACTACAGCGTCAACGCTGCCTATTCCCTCTTCAAGCAACAGCTCCTGCCTTGCCGGATCGCCGTTTATTATAACGGCACCGGGTAAAGAATCGCTGAATTCCTTGCAACGCTCACGGTCGGCATCGATTATTTTAACCGAGTTGCCGGCGGCAAGCAAAAGCTTTGACAGGTAATAAGAGGTGCGTGTGGCTCCCAAAAGCATTACATCCCTTGCCTGCTTTTGCAAAATACCGAGCTTTCTTAATAGCCTTTGTATTTGAACTGATGATGCGGTAATACCTATTTTATCGCCGCTTTTAAGCACAAAATTACCGTCCGGTATATAAAGCTTATCGCCTCGCTGAACGGCACATATAAGAAAATTATCGGGATGCTTCTTTTTAAGCTCAATAAGGCTCATTCCGTCAAGCGGCGAATTTTCCCTTAAAATAAGCTCAACCATTTCAAAGTTGCCTCTTGAAAACGCCTCAACCTTTATTGCGCTCGGCAATTTAAGAATATTGAAAAGCTCCCTTGAAACAAAGCGTTCCGGATTTATTGCCATGGAAAGACCGAGTTCCTTTTTTAAAAAAGAAAGACTTTTATCATTATATTCGGGATTTCTTATTCTTGCTATCGTATGTGCAACGCCCAAACGCTTTGCGATAAAGCAGGTAAGCATATTAAACTCGTCAGAACCCGTAACCGCAATAAGCAGTTCGGAAATTCCGGCTTCCAAAATAACATCCGAATCGGTACCGCTGCCGCATACCGCCATAACATCATAAATATTCGTTATTTCGGATATTACATCCTCATCATTGTCAACAGCTATGATTTCGTGACCCTCGGCAAGTAAGGATTCAATAACGGTACAGCCAATTTTGCCGCAGCCGACAACCGTAATTTTCATCTGGTTATTACTCCTTTTAAGCTTTCATTCTAAGCAATGAGCCTGATTTCACAGGCCTTGAAAACGGAATTTTAATTTTCATCATCGGGTGCGGTGCGCTCTCAATAGGAACGCCGTTTTCATCAAAAAGCTCGTTTGCCGTAACGGTAAACGGTTCGCACTTCGGCTCAAGACAATCGAATTCCTGACCCTTTAAAAATTTATTTTTAAGCACTGCGGTGATACAGCCGTCACTGTAACCGTCAACAATCGCCGCAACCGAATAATCCCTGACATAGCCTGCATTTTCATAGGTTTGTGAATTTTGCGGTCTTCCGAAATAAAATCCGGTTGAGTAGTTTCGATGACTTATCTTATTAAGCTCGTCGGTTACCCACTGCGGGCATTTCCAATCGCCGTCCGAGTTTTTAAGACTGTCGAGCGCACCCCTGTAAGCATTTGCGGTTACGGCAACATAATAATGGGACTTTGCCCTGCCCTCGATTTTTATACTGTCTATACCGCTTTCGGTCATTTTATCAAGCTGCTCCGCCATACACAAATCATTAGCATTAAGGATATATGTACCCTTATCGGTTTCGGTTATATCAAAGTACTGACCGGGGCGTTTTTCCTCCATAAGCGAATAGCTCCATCGGCACGGCTGTGCACAGTCGCCCCTGTTTGCGTCTCTTCCCGTCATATAGCTTGAAAGCAGACATCTTGCCGAAAAGGAAATACACATAGCTCCGTGAGCAAAAGCTTCTAATTTTAGCTTTTCGGGCGTTTTGGCACGGATTTCGGCAATTTCGCCGAGTGAAAGCTCTCTTGCCAGCACCACTCTGTCGGCTCCCATATTATAAAAAGCGTTTGCGGTTTCGTAATTGCAAATACCCGACTGCACCGAAATATGCAGTTCTGCACTCGGAGCATATTTTTTAACAAGACCTATTGTACCAAGATCTGCGGCGATAATTGCGTCGGCACCGTAATCTTCAAGCATTTCAAGAAATGCCGGCAACCTCGGTATTTCTTCATTATGAGGAACGGTGTTACAGGCAATATGCACCTTAACGCCGTTCTTGTGGGCATATTCAATGCCTTTTTTCAAATCCTCCGCTCCGAAGTTAGATGCGGCAGTGCGCATACCGAATTCCTCGCCGGCGAGATAAACGGCGTCCGCACCGTAATCTACTGCGGCTTTAAGCCGCACGATATCGCCTGCCGGACAAAGCAGCTCGGGAATATTATTTATCGCCAATCCAGTTGTTCTCCTTTTTAAGCCTGTTTATTGTAGCATTATGCTCGTTAAGAGTTTTATTGTAATAAAATTTCATTTGAGCATCGGTTACAAAATAATAATATCCGTCATAGCTTTTTGACGGTTCTGCCGCCGCTTTTATGGAATTAAAGCTCGGTGAACACAGAGGTCCGGGCGGCAATCCGTCAGACTTATAAGTATCATATTTGCCGGAACCGTAAGGATATTTTTGCGTTGGTGAAGATTGCAGCTTAGGATAATCCGCTTTATTATTAAGACGGTTGCAGAATACCGCCGCAACATTTGCCATTTCTTCCGGTGAGCCGCCCGCCTCAAGCTCTACAAGGGATGCGAGCGTCATACCATCGTGCAAGGTGTAACCGCCCTTAGTAAAGCTTTCACGGATTTTATCGGTAAGCTTGCTGTCAAGCGTTTTAAGCATTTTATCAACAGCCAGATGCGCACATTCCTTTGATTCATAGGAATAAAAATCATAAGTTTCGGGGAAAAGATAGCCTTCAAGACGGTAATATACCTTTTCACCGGGAATCTGTTTTACAAAATCATAATCAAATTCGCCGTGCTGAACCTCTTCTATAAAATCAGCCTTGGTACAAACGCCCTTTTCCTCAAGAATTTTTGCAATATCATCAACAGTAGACATTTCGGGGATAGTTACCCTTGCGCTTTCGGCGGCAGAGCCCTCTTTAATAAGCATTTGAGAAAGCGCCTCATATCCGGCTTCGTTGTTAAAATTGTAAACGCCGTATTTAAATTGGCTGTCATAGTGTTTAAGCTTTGCATATAATCTGAAAAGCACGGGAATTTTTACGGCGCCGCATTCATTAAGCTGTTCGGCAATCGCCTTTGTAGATGTTCCTTTGCTGACCTCTACAACACATTCCGTACCCCTGCCGAAGCCTATTCCCATATAATCCGCCCCTGCGAAAATAACGCCGAATGCAAGACCGACGGAAACTACAATAATACTGACTATCCACACAACAGTCTTTACAGCGCTTTTACCTGCCGAATGTTTTGATTTACCTTTTTTGCAGCTCACAGTCTCCGGCGTTTCGCTGATTTCAAAGCCTTTACCTATAACAAAATCGTCGTCATCGTTATTTATATTGCTTTCGTTAATGTTTTTATCGTCCATTTTATTCTCCGCAAAAATTATTTTGTATACATCATTGCTTTTGCAAGTTGTTCGGCGGCAGTTTTATCACCTGTAAGTGCCGTTAAGATTTTAAAGCCGAACTCAAAAGCCGCACCGGCACCGCAAGCGGTTATAATTTTACCGTCCGACACGGCTTTCACATCTTCAAACCGTGCGCCGTAAAGCTCCTTTTCAAAGCCCGGAAAGCAGGTGGCTTTTTTGCCATTCAAGAGGCCCTTGTGACCTAAAACCGACGGTGCGGCGCATATGGCGCATATAAGAGCGCCTTTATCTGCCGCAAAATCAATAAATTTCTGCACCGTTTCGCTTTTTTCGAGATTAAGAGTTCCCGGCATACCGCCCGGCAAAACAACGGCTTTAAGGTTGTCTGTAACGGCTTCTTCGGAGTCGATATCCGCAGTAACGGTTATACCGTGCGCTCCGGTCACCGATTTTCCCGTAACGCCTACGGTGCTTACCTCTATACCGCCTCTTCTCAAAATATCAAGCGGCACAAGCGCTTCACATTCCTCAAAACCGTCCGCCAAAAAAATGTAAACCATAAAGCTTACCTCCCGTATAATTTCATAACGGATTTTAAAATATCGTCCGATATATCAAGAACCGTTCTGGGCTCGCCGTTTTCGGCGCAGGGTACCGTTTCCCAACCCGAATAATCTGCGGTAAATGAAGCGGCTTCACGGCATTTTTGCAGGTATTCCACATCACTTTCATGTATGTCCTTTTTGCCGGACGAGGTATACCGTTTATCAAGAAGTTTTTGAGAAACCTCAACCGGCATATCGAGAAAAATCACCTTATCGGGTTTGGGTATTCCGATTTTGCAGTATTCAAAATCATAAAGCCAGTTAAGAAAAGGGATCCAGTCTTTTTTTTCAAGCTTTGATGCCTGATGAACGGCGTTTGAAGTGGTATATCTTCCGGCAACCACCGTTCCGCCGTTTTTATAATAATCGCCCCACCCTGTTTTATACGACGCAAACCTGTCCACCGTATAAAAAGCCGAGGCGGCATATGGATTAACATCAGACGGATGGGTTCCGAACTCACCGTTTAAATACATTTTTACAAGAGCGCTTGAAATACTGCCGTAATCCGGAAACGAAACTGTTTTGCAGTCAATTCCGTTTTCCGAAAGTCTTTTCGGGAGAAGGTCAAGCTGCGTTGATTTACCGCTGCCGTCAAGTCCTTCAATTACTATAAGCTTACCCATTATTTTTCAGTTCCTTAAATTTCTCTCTTACCTCTGCCGCTTTTCCGCAGGACATTTTCCCCTCGCTGCAAGCGCCGTTTATACAAGACGGTCCCGAATTTTTAAACAGCTCAGGCGCCGCTTTAGATACAAGCGCAAGCATCTGAACGGCAACATCCCGTATTTCCCACTGCGCCCTGTTACAGCAGCGGATTTTAAAGAAATTCTTTAAGGAGCGGGCATTCATAGTAACTATCATCTGCGTTTCACAGGAATTTGGGAGGACAAAACGGGCGTCCTCTATTGCCTTTTTCTCGGCAAGTCTTGCAGCAGTTTTTTCGTCCTTTCCCTCTGCCAAAAAGGTTTTAATGTGTTTTTCCTTAAGTATTGCGGCAATTTGATCGTATTTTTTTTGATCCTCAGCCATTATTTCGTCATAAAGCTTTTTTGCCTCAGGGTCTGCGGCTATTTCCGGCGGAGTTACATAACCGAAGCTCCCCTCCCTGACATAACGCTGACTCTTAACCGAATAAGATGCTATTCTGTGCCTTGTAATCTGTGCGAGCAAGGAACGGGACACACCCTCTATACCGAAAGTAAAGCTTGCGTGTTCAATGGGACTTTCGTGTCCTATCTCCGACAGCATTTCAACAAATGCCGCCGCCTTTTCATCTGTAAGACTGTCATTCAAATCCTCAATATTGGAACTGCTGTAACAAAGCTTTGCCGCCTCTGCAACAGTACGCTCTGGGTTTGGTGTGTATGCAAGTAAAAAAACCTTTGCCATTGTGTAATCTCCTCCGTATTCTAATTGATTATAACAAAAACATTACGGCTTATCAACCGAATTTTAAAATTTTCTGATTTCAAGCTTATCGTCATCATTGCCCTTTTCTATTGAGCGGACGACTATATAGTAGCTGTATTCGTCGCTTACCTTAACGCATATCCTTTCCCCGACTTTGGCACCCATAAGTGCCGAACCCATCGGCGACTCACGGCTTATGAGCCTTTCAAGGGAGTTTTGCCTTAAAGAAGTTACGATACGCACCTTTTCCGTAGCGTCATCCTCTTCGACATAGTATTCAACTGTATCAAATAAACCCACCTCATCCGCCTTACTTTCGGGGTGTATCACCTTTGCGGTTTTAATCATATTCCGTAAATACCTTATACGGCTTTCGTTTTTTCCCCTTTCACGCTTGGCGGCGTGATACTCGGCATTCTCGCTTAAATCGCCGAAACTTCTTGTAAATTTCACTTCTTCAAGTATTTTAGGACGCACCGTGCCTATACGGTACTCAAGCTCGTCCTTCATTTTTTTAATATCTACCTCGGTAAGCTCGTCATACATATACATCATTCCTTTTATGGTATTATACTACCATAACCGATTTAAAACAAGTGATATTTTAGCTATGCCAAAAGAGACTGGAATAAGATAGAAAAACATATTGACTATCCTGTGCGAAAAATGTAAAATATTGTTTGGCAATTTTCTAAGAAACGGCGTGACCTTAATGTCAGAAAATAAAAAATGGTATTTAAAAGGTTCAAAGGACGGTATTCCGATAGCTCTCGGATACTTTGCGGTAGCTTTTACTCTCGGAATAGCGGCGAAAAGGGCAGGACTTACCCCCTTTCAGGCATGGCTCACCTCTGCGCTTACAAATGCGTCTGCCGGCGGATATGCCGGATTTACTCTTATCGGGGCAAATGCCGCCTATATTGAGCTTGCCGTAACGGAGCTTATTGTTAACGCAAGGTATCTGCTTATGTCCTGTGCACTCAGTCAAAAGTTAGCACCCGAAACATCTCTTTTGCACAGAACACTTATAGCCTTTGATGTAACAGATGAAATATTCGGTATTTCAATATCGGTACCGGGTACGCTTAACCCCTTTTACAACTACGGTGCAATGTCGGTGGCAATTCCGGGTTGGGCTTTCGGAACGCTGTTCGGCGTAATTATGGGCAATATTCTTCCTCAAAGCCTTGTAAGCGCCCTGAGTGTGGGACTTTACGGTATGTTTCTTGCAATAATTATACCGCCTGCACGGAAAAACAGAATTATTGCAGTACTTGTAATTTTATCAATGGCGGCAAGCCTGCTTTTTTCAAAATTGCAGCCATTTGCATCTATTTCAGAGGGAATGAGAATAATCATTCTTACGGTAATTATATCCCTTACAGCGGCTTTGCTTTTCCCGGTAAAGGATGAAGAAACGGAGGAAAACTGCAATGAAGCATAATGTATATGTTTATATAGCGGTAATGGCGGCAGTAACATTTCTTATAAGGGTGTTACCGCTTACACTGATACGCAAAAAAATCACAAACATCACATTGCGTTCCTTTCTCTATTATGTTCCGTATGTAACTCTTGCAATAATGACTTTCCCTGCAATTATAGACTGCACGCAAAGCATATGGTCGGGAATTGCGGCACTTATAGCCGGTGTGCTGCTTGCGTATTTCGGAGTGAGCCTTTTCGGTGTTGCCGTCTGCTCCTGCGCAGTGGTTTTTATAATAGAATCAATAATTCTGTAACAGTGATAAAAATCGGTTGCCCAAAAGGACAACCGATTTTTTTAAATATCAATACTTCCGCTTAATCTTATATCACCCGAAGAAGAGCCTACATAAATAATAAACTCTCCCTTTTCAAGCTTCCAATCCGCCGAAGCCTCGTCATAGAACGATAAATCCTTTGCATTAAGCGTCAAGCTTACTCTTACGGCTTCGCCGCTTTTAAGTTCAACCTTCATAAACGATCTTAATTCCTTAGGCGGTCTTTTAACACTGCAAACCGGATCGCCGACATATACCTGTGTAGTTTCCTTTGCTTTACAGTTACCGATGTTTTTAATGGTATATTCCACCGTTACCGTGTCATTTTCTGCCGAAAGCTTTAAATCGGAATACTCAAATTCGGAATACGAAAGTCCGTGTCCGAATGGGAACATAGGCGCTATTCCGTCATTATCGAACGCCCTGTAGCCTACAAGTATATCCTCGTTATATTTGCAGTTTTCCTTCCTGTATTCGCCGTATCTCGCAACCGGGGTATCCTCGCATTTATACGGCAGCGTAAAGGGCATTTTGCCGCTCGGACAGATTTTTCCGGTAAGAATGTCGGCAAGTGCGTTTCCGCCCTCCATACCTGCATACCATGTCCATAAGACTGCGTTTGCGTCATCAATCCACGGCATTTCAACCGGCGAACCGGCAGTAATTACAATCACCGTATTTTGATTGGCTTTTAAAAGCTTTGGTATAATTACATCCTGTTCGTTTGTAAGTCTCATAGAGCGCTTGTCTATTGACTCCGTATCATAGCTGTGGTCAAGACCGCCGCAGTAAATAACGCAATCTGCTTCTTTTGCTTTTTGGAGCAAAAGCTTTTCAGACGAACATGAAGCATATTCCGAAGGAGTTATCCAACCGAAGTTGAAGTAAGTTTCCTTATGAACCTTGCTCTTGCTTACATGAATTTCAAAATCAAGATTATCGCCTTTTTTGAAATCATAGCTTACAGAACCCTCAAGGTCCATACCGACCTCGTTAATCTCGATTTTGGTCTCGCCGTTGATTTTAACAACGGCACTGCCGTTTGTAGCCGCCCTGAATGAGAAACCGCCGCTTTCCGGAATTGCAACCGAGAAGTAAATATCATAAGAAACGGCATCTGTTCCCTTAATGTCGGCAGAATCGCTTAACGCTTCGGATGAAACGGTATTGCCGTTCTCATCCTGCGTATTGGTAACTATTTTATAGTTTCGGCAACCTGCCTTCAAATCGGTAATATTAAGGTTTTGCATCGGAATGGTGTTATACTTTAAATCGAATACACCGCTTTCGTATTCTATCTCACAGGTATCGGAAAACTTGTTTTTAATTCCCTCAAGCGGCGTAACCTCGTACACTGTTCTGACTCCGCTTGAGCTTCCGCCCTCGGAATGTTTAACGGCGGCGTTTCTTCCGACGACCAAAAGCTTTTTGATTTTCGATTTATCAAGCGGCAGTAGATTGTTTTTATTCTTAAGCAACACCATAGCCTCAGCGGCAATATCGTAAGTTGTTTGCTGATGTGCCTTTGTGTTGTATTCTCCCTTTTTTCTGTCCGGACTCAGCTTATTTATGCTGAACATAAGCCTTAATATACGGCGAACCTTATCGTCAAGCTTTTCTCTTACTTCTTCGCTTTCCTTTGCCTTTTTAAGAAAAGCGTCAGCAAGAAAATATTCGTTATACGGCTTATTGGTTCCCATTTCTATATCAAGACCGTTGTTTATTGCCTGATCTGTATCGTGAACACCTGCCCAGTCGCTTAAATAAACGCCTTTAAAACCCCATTTGTCCTTAAGCAAATCCTTTACAAGATATTTATTATGGCACATATGCTGCTGCTTATATCTGTTATAAGCACCCATAACAGAGGAGGCTCCGCCCTCAATAATAGCCGCATAAAAGCCTCTTAAATATATTTCGTGGAGCGCTCTGTCGCTTACATCGGCATTAACTCGTGAACGATGCAATTCCTGATTGTTAAGGCAATAATGCTTAACGCAGGCTGCGGTGTCCTGCGATTCGATACCCATTACAAGCTCGGGCGCCATTTTTTCTATAAGACAAGGGTCTTCGCTCATATATTCAAAGTTTCTTCCGCAAAGCGGTGTTCTTATTATATTGATTCCCGGTCCTAAAATTATATCCTTACCTCTGTACCTTGCCTCCGAGCCGAGTGTTTCGCCGAAACGCCTTGCAAGCTCGGGATTAAAGGTAGAAGCAAGCGCCGTTTCTGTCGGAAGGTATGTACACTTATCCTTTTCACGGTTAAGACACGCCCAAGAATCCTTTTCAACATCAGAACGCACGCCGTGAGGTCCGTCCATCATAGTAAGCTCATCTATTCCGAGCCGTTCCACACCTGCCGAGGCAAATTTTGAATTTGCATGGCACATTGCGACCTTTTCTTCAATGGTCATTTCTTTAAGTAATTCGTCAATCTTTTTCTCTGTTTGTTGTGAAATTCTCATCGGTAAACACCTCATACCTATTTTCAATTTGAATTATAGCAAATGGAAAAGGCCTTTTCAATGTTTTCTTTAATTTTAACAAAAAGAAACAAAGAAACTGAACTAAAGTGAAAAAAATGCACATAAGAAAGCTTTGTTTCTTGTGTGCCGACTGAAAAATTTTTATTTTTTCGTAATTTCCTTTTCTTTTTTTATTAGTATTCGGACGGGTTTATTTTTCTTTTTGCAATTCTCTATAACATACTTCGTGCCGTGCGATTTACCGTCCCAAAAGGCAATTACAAAATCGGCGCAATCAATTATCTGTAAATTGCGTTTAAGAGGTGCTGACCGACCGTAT
>JAFOYI010000046.1 GCA_017391425.1 Clostridia bacterium
GTCAAAAAGGACACGAGTGGCAAACAACAATTTCTCACCGTACTAATGGTTCTGGTTGTCCATATTGCGCTGGACAAAAAGTTATAAAAGGTGAAAATGATTTACAAACAGTTAATCCAACATTAGCAAATGAATGGCATTATGAAAAAAATAAAGGATTAACACCTGAGGATGTAATGCCCAATAGCAATAAAAAAGTTTGGTGGAAATGTCAAAAAGGACACGAGTGGCAGACGTCGATAGCTAATAGAAATTATGGATATGGTTGTCCTGTTTGCAATTCCGAACGACATACTTCTTTCCCTGAATATGCGATTTTATATTATCTTAAAGAATATGGTTTAGAGGTAATACATTCGTATAAAGAAAAAGGTTACGAATTGGATATTTATATCCCATCAAAAAGAATTGCTATTGAATATGATGGAAGTTTTTGGCACCAGAACAAAATAAAAAAAGATTTAGAAAAAAATTTCAAGTGTGAAAAAGATGGGATTAAACTATTTCGTATAAGAGAAGGGCTGACACCATTAAATGACAGCTCTATAGATTACGTTGTTCAAGACGCCCAAAAAGATTTATCCCAAATTCTTGGAAAAGTTTTAAGTGATATAATTGGTAAAATCGTTGATATTGACCTAACAAGAGATGCTATTGCTATAGAAAATCTGCGAGAATTTACCGAAAAAGAAAACTCTCTTTTATTCTCCAATCCTGAAATTGCAAAAGAATGGAATTATGAGAAGAACGGTAAACTAAAGCCGGAACATTTTTCAGCTAACAGTAATAAAAAAGTATGGTGGAAATGTCAAAAAGGGCACGAATGGCAAGCTAGAATAAGCAGTAGAAATAGTGGAAATGGATGTCCATATTGCACAGGGTTATACGTTATTAAAGGCGAAAACGATTTACAAACAATCAACCCTGCCTTGTCGAATGAATGGCATTACGAAAAGAATAAAGGAATAACACCTACAGATGTAATGCCCAATAGCGATAAGAAAGTATGGTGGAAATGCAGTAAAGGGCACGAGTGGGAAGCTACAATAATCAATAGAAACAAAGGAACAGGGTGCCCATATTGCGCAAGTCAAAAAATTTTAAGAGGCTATAACGATTTGCAAACAGTTAATCCCGATTTAGCAAAAGAATGGAATTACAATAAGAATTTTGGATTAAACCCTATGGATGCAATGCCTAACAGCGGTAAAAAGGTTTGGTGGAAGTGTGCTAACGGACACGAATGGCAAGCAACAATAGCACACAGAAATGATGGTAGCGGTTGCCCATATTGCTCTGGTCGATACGTTATTACGGGAGAAAACGATTTAAAAACAATTAATCCCGATCTAGCTAATGAATGGAATTACAAACGAAATGGCAGTTTAAAACCAGCGCATTTTTTGGCAAATAGTCATGAAAAAGTCTGGTGGAAGTGTAGTAATGGACACGAGTGGCAAGCTATGGTATCAAGCAGAAATAAAGGTGCTTGTTGTCCATATTGTTCTGGTCGAAATGCTATTAAAGGCGAAAATGATTTGCAAACGGTTAATCCAACATTAGCAAAAGAATGGAATTACGAAAGAAACAATGGATTAACACCTATGGATGTATTGCCTAATAGCGGAAAGAATGTATGGTGGAAGTGCAGCGAAGGTCACGAATGGCAGGCAAGGATTGCAGATAGAAACAAAGGACGTGGCTGTCCTATTTGTAGAAAAAACGGGAGATATTAAAATGTGGTGGACAATAATTGGTATCATATTGGTGATAATTGGTATAATCCTTGCTTTTGGCGGCACTTATTTAAGTTTATGTAATATCATTAACATTGATTTAAAGAAAGCTGGAACATGGAAAGAATTATATGAAAGAGGAGAACAAGCCAAAAAGGAAAAAAGCAAAGCCTTGTGTGCATTGCGATATATCTTGATTGGAAGTTCAATACAAATAATAGGAAGTATATTCCAAATATTTGGCTTATTCAAATAGAATTTTCTCTCTGTGGGGTTGTTTATGAACACCCCACAAATACTAAACCGAATAGTAATCAAGACCTTTGTACTGTTTTTGACTGCGAAAAACCTAGTATTTATGCGGGTTTGCGCTTGATTACTATAACGCTACTTCGACCATATGTAAGACCTGACCCAATACGGGTTGGGTCTTTTTTTCTTTTATGATAAAAATGGGTCATATATATTTACAACGCAGAAAATACAAAATACAGTTTTTAGAATTGACTTTACGGTACTAATATTGTAAAATATAACTGATAATTTATTGCCGGACGGCGGAACGGAGAAAATATATGAAACCTGTCTATAAGAGGATACTTCTTAAGCTAAGCGGCGAGGTGCTTGCCGGAGAACGGGGAGTCGGAATAGATTTTGATAAGGTTCTTGAGGTCTGCGGAAGCGTAAAGGAATGTGTAGATATGGGCGTTCAGGTTGCCGTAGTTGTAGGCGGCGGCAACTTCTGGAGAGGCCGCTCAAGCGGTAAAATGGACCGCACAAGAGCCGACCATATGGGAATGCTCGCAACCTCTATAAATGCACTTGCTCTTGCAGACGCACTTGAGCAGTTGGGCGTTACGGCAAGGGTTCAGACTGCCATTGAAATGCGCCAGATAGCCGAGCCTTATATAAGAAATAAGGCTGTGAGACACCTCGAAAAGGGCAGAGTTGTGATTTTCGGCTGCGGTACGGGAAATCCGTTTTTCTCAACAGATACTGCGGCGGCATTAAGAGCTGCCGAAATAGGCGCAGATGTTATATTCAAAGCGACAAATGTTGACGGAGTTTATGACAGCGACCCGAAAAAGAATCCCGACGCAAAGAAGTTCGACACGCTTTCTCATCTTGATGTCTTGCAGAAAGGACTTCATGTTATGGACAGCACAGCCGCTTCGCTTTGCATGGATAACGGTATAGAAATACTTGTGTTTAACCTTAACGATCCGCATAATATCGTTGAGGCTGTAACGGGTAAGCATATCGGAACGATAGTTAAATAAAATGTTAATAGGAGGAACAGCTTATGAAAGAATTGCTTAAAAATACAGAGGAAAAAATGAACAAGACCGTAGGGGTACTTGAAAGAGAGTATAAATCGATAAGAGCAGGCCGTGCAAATATTGCGGTGCTCGACAGAATTACCGTTGATTATTACGGCTGTCCGACACCCATTCAGCAGATGGCGGCAGTGTCGGTGCCCGAACCCCGTATTCTTATGATACAGCCTTGGGACGCTACAACGCTTAAGGAAATAGAAAAAGCCATACTTACTTCGGATATAGGCATAAATCCGCAGAACGACGGCAGAGTTATAAGACTTTCGTTTCCGCCGCTTACGGAGGAACGGAGAAAAGAAATCGTTAAGGAAGTAAGAAAAACCGCTGAGGACAATAAGGTTGCAATACGCAACACGAGGCGAGACGCTATTGAAAAGCTGAAAGCGCTTAAAAAAGCCAACACCATAACGGAAGACGATGTTGCCGACGGCGAAAAGAAGATACAGAACCTGACAGATAAATTCTGCAAGGAAATCGATGATTTGGCGTCTTCTAAAGAAAAGGAGATAATGGAGATATAATATATCGGCGGGCACACGGTGTGAGCCCGCCTTTTAAAGCAGGTGAAGAAGTGGCTTTGTTTGGAAAAAAGGAAAAGACCGAGCGTGTACTGCCAAGACATATTGCCATAGTTATGGACGGTAACGGCAGATGGGCTAAAAAGAGGGGACTTCCTCGCTCGGCAGGGCATATTGCAGGGGCTAAAACCTTTAAAAATATAGCCCGTTACTGCAATAAAATAGGGCTTGAGTACTTAACGGTTTATGCTTTTTCCACCGAAAACTGGAAAAGGCCTAAAGAAGAAGTGGACGGCATTATGAATCTGCTTCGTGATTATTTAAAGGATGCCGAAAACTTTAAGGATGAAAATATCAAGGTGAAATTTATAGGCGAGCGGGCGCCGCTTGCGGATGATATAAAGGCACTTATGAAAAAGAACGAGGACGGCTCCGAGAACGCTACCGGACTGAAGCTTAATATAGCTATAAATTACGGCGGCAGGGATGAGCTTGTTCACGCAGTGAAAAAAATTGTTGCAGAGGGTACTGCGCCCGAGGAAATAACCGAACAGCTTATTTCGGAAAAGCTTTATACCGCAGGTATGCCGGACCCCGATTTTATAATAAGACCGAGCGGCGAATACCGCACATCCAATTATCTTTTGTGGCAGTCGGCATATTCCGAATACTGGTTTTCGGATGTTTTATGGCCGGATTTTACCCCGAAAAAGCTTGAAAAAGCAATAGACGATTATTGCGGACGCAACCGCAGATTCGGCGGAATTTAAAGAATAAACAGGTGAAAAAATGAAAACCCGAATAATATCAGGCGTTGTTATGATAATAATTACGGCGGCGGTAATAGCGGCAGGTATGACGGTAACTCCGTTGATTACAACCGCTTTTATTGCTTTTATTGCAGCCGTGGGAATTTATGAGCTTTTGCACAATGCGGCAGGCGTTAAATCTAAGGCGGCACTTATCGGAGCCTGCACCTATGTTGCGCTTATGGTTTTTGCGATAGACTCAAGCTCGGGCGCTAAATTGCAGGAAGCGTTTGACGGAACTCATAGGTTGTATTTAAAGCTTACTTTTACTTTGGCACTGAGCGTAATTTACTTTATTTACTCAGCGGCGGTAACGCTTAAAAATCATAATAGCTTTACTCTTTCGCATATAGCCTTTGTGTGCGCTATGCCGATACCGATTGCGTTTGCGTTCAGCTCGCTCGGTGTTGTAATTAATCACGAGCACGGACTTTATTATTTGTTTATGCTTCTTAACTTTTCAAGCGTTTGCGATATGGGAGCATATTTTGTCGGCAGTACCATAGGCAAGCACAAGCTTTGCCCGAATATAAGTCCGCATAAAACCGTGGAGGGCTCTGTCGGGGGTATTGTTTCAAGTATAATTGTAACATTTATACTCGGATTTTCGTTTTCGTTTGAAAAAAATCTCGCCAATGCCGTTATTCTGACAATTCCTTTCTGCATACTCGGTATGATAGGCGATTTGTTTGCCTCGGCAATAAAACGGGCTGCCGGCATTAAGGATTACGGAACGATAATTCCCGGTCACGGCGGTATACTTGACCGTTTTGACAGTATCCTGATGACCGCACCGCTTTTGTATTTGTTTATAGCCTTAGGGGTAATATAATGAAGAAGCTGATAATTTTAGGTTCTACCGGTTCTATCGGGACGCAGGCGCTTTGTGCGGCTGAAAAGAACGGTTGGCGTATTGCGGCGCTTGCCGCCGGCAGGAATATAGGATTGCTTGAAGAACAGGCAAGAAAATATAAACCGGAGATTGTTTCGGTATTTGATGAAACGGCTGCCGCCGACCTTAAAATTAAGCTTGCCGATACGGATATAAAGGTTCTTTCGGGTGAAGAAGGGGTTGTTTTTGCCGCAGGGTACGACGGGGATATGGTGCTTAACGCCATTGTCGGGATTGCGGGGCTTAAACCTACCCTTGCCGCAATAGACGCCGGGCATACCGTAGCACTTGCCAATAAGGAAACACTCGTAACCGGAGGTGAAATAGTCAACCGCAGGTTAAAGGAAAAGGGCGTAAAGCTTTTGCCGGTTGACAGCGAACATTCGGCAATTTTTCAGTCGCTCTGCGGAGCACCTGAAAATTCGCTTAAAAAAATACTTCTTACGGCGTCGGGCGGACCGTTTTACGGCAAAAAAAGAAAAGACCTTGAAAGCGTTACCGTAAAGGAAGCGCTTAATCATCCGAATTGGTCTATGGGTGCCAAAATTACCGTTGACTCGGCAACGCTTATGAACAAAGGACTTGAAGTTATTGAGGCTGTCCATTTGTTTGGTGTTACCGCTTCGCAGATAGAGGTGCTGGTGCATCGGCAAAGCATTTTACATTCGGGTGTGGAGCTTTGTGACGGTGCGGTTATAGCACAGCTCGGCACTCCCGATATGCGACTGCCGATTCAGTATGCGCTGACTTACCCCGAACGATCACAAAACGCCTTTGAGCATTTGAGTCTTTCGGATATAGGCACGCTTACATTTGAAAAGCCCGATACCGATACATTTAAGTGTCTTCCGCTCTGTATTAAAGCGATAAACGAGGGCGGTCTTGCCCCTACTGCGGTAAACGGGGCAAACGAAGAGGCGGTAGGTCTTTTCTTAAAAGGAAAAATAAAGTTTTTGCAAATAGCCGAATTGGCGGAAAAGGCGCTTTGCACGGTAAATAATAAGAGGGATTTCACACTTGAGGATATATTTGACGCAGATAAAGCGGCGAGAAGACTTGTAAGAGAAACTATTATTTAGAATCGGGTGGTTACTATTTCGGCTTTTTTGAATATTTGGGGTAATATATGGCCTTATCTTGTGGCAATAGCGCTTTTTTTGGTGCTCATTATTATACACGAGTTCGGTCATTTTATAGCGGCAAAGCTTTTGGGCGTAAGGGTAAATGAATTTGCGGTGGGCTTCGGTCCTAAGCTTTTTTCAAAGCAGGGCAAGGAAACAAAGTATTCGGTAAATCTTGTACCGCTTGGCGGTTACTGTGCCATGGAGGGTGAGGACGAGGCAAGCGGCGACAGCCGGGCGTTCTGTAATAAAAAGCCCTGGAAACGATTTATAATTGTTATGATGGGCGCTACATTTAATCTGATTCTCGGACTCATTATAGTCGCAATTACCCTGGCACCGCAAAAGGCGTTCAATTCAACCGTTGTTGCGGAATTCAAGGAAAACGCCGTAAGCGAGCAGTCGGGGCTTAGGGTGAACGATAAAATAACAGAGGTGGACGGAAGAAAAATTTTTTCCACCTACGATTTAAGCTATGCCTTTACAAATGTTAAAAACGGCGAGATAGATATGGTGGTCAAACGGGACGGAAAAAAAGTTGAGCTTAACGGAGTGAAGTTTGACTCAGCTACCGAAAACGGAATAAATTATCTTACGGTTGATTTTTATGTTTACGGAATTAAAAAGAATGTCGGCAGCTATTTAAAGCAGACCGTCTCAACCTCAATTTCTTACTGTGCGGTTGTCTGGCGCTCGCTTATTGATTTGATAGGCGGCAAGTACGGAATAAGCGCAGTTTCGGGGCCTGTCGGAGTTACGGCGGCAATAGGCTCTGCGGCAAAGGCAAATCTTGCCGATATGTTGCCTATAATGGCTCTTATAACCATAAATTTGGGAATTTTCAATTTATTGCCTATTCCTGCGCTTGACGGCGGCAGGCTGTTGTTCATATTAATTGAAATGATATTCAGAAAGCCTGTTCCGCAAAAGTACGAAGCAATAGTTCACGCCGTAGGATTTGCAATTCTTATAGGATTTATGATATTGATAACAGCAAAGGATATTTGGTCTTTAATTGCAGGGTGATGCTATGTATACTAACAAAGAAACCAAGAAGGTTTTTGCCGGAGGACTTCAGATAGGCGGCGGTGCGCCTGTATCGGTACAGTCTATGCTTAATATTCCTGCGCACGATATAAGCGGAAATATCGAACAGGCAAAAAGACTTGAAAATGCCGGTTGTGATATTATCCGTATTTCCGTACCGGATAAGGAAAGCGTAAAAACGCTGGCGGCGCTGAAAGAAAATATTTCCGTGCCGGTGGTTGCGGATATACATTTTGACTACCGTTTAGCACTTGAAAGCGTAGCTGCGGGAGCTGATAAAATAAGGATTAATCCCGGCAATATCGGCTCGGACGATAAGGTGAAGGCCGTAGCGTCTGCCTGTAAGTCGTCAGGAGTGCCGATAAGAATAGGTGTAAATTCCGGCTCGCTTGAAAAAAATATACTTGCCAAATACGGCTCGCCCACACCTGAGGCTATGGTGGAAAGCGGCATGTATCATATATCATTGCTTGAAAAGTTTGATTTTGATGACATTGTGCTGTCGCTTAAAAGCTCGGATGTTACAAAAATGTATAATGCATACTGTATTGCGGCGGAAAAATGCCGCTATCCTTTGCATTTGGGAGTTACAGAGGCTGGGACTGCCGAAATCGGCACCATAAAGTCTGCCGCCGGTATAGGCGGTTTGCTTTTAAGGGGAATAGGTGATACCGTCCGCATTTCCTTGACCGACGACCCCGTAAAGGAGGTCGAGGCGGCAAAACGGCTTTTAAAGGCACTGGGACTCAGAAACGGCGGAATAAGATTTGTTTCCTGCCCAACCTGCGGCAGAACCAAAATCGACCTTATTAAAATTGCCGCAGAGGCGGAAAAAAGACTTGAAGGTACGAACAAAAATATAACCGTTGCCATAATGGGCTGTGTTGTAAACGGACCGGGTGAAGCAAGAGAGGCAGACATCGGCATTGCAGGCGGCGACGGCTGCGGGGTTCTTTTTAAAAACGGAGAAATAATAAAAAAACTGCCCGAAAGCAAACTGCTTGACGGTCTTATTGAAGAAATAGAAAAGATGTAACGGAGTTGAAAACAGGTGTCTAAAGCATTATTTTCGGATATTTTCGATATGGGAATACCGTCAGGTATTGCCGCCGAATTTAATAACTGTATAATTGAGCGCTGTGAGCTTGATACGGAAAATCGTACACTTAATACGGTTCTTAAATCCGAAAAATACATATCGTTTGAAGCGCAGCAGCAGCTTTCCGCAGCTTTGAAAAATGCATTGGCACTTAACTTTTGCTCTGTTTCCTGCGTTTTTCCCGAGGAAGCGTTTTGCTCTGACGCCTGCACCGATATTACGGCGGAAATAAAGGTTAAAAATGCGGCAATTAACGGGTATTTTAACGGCGCCGACTTTTTGCTTGACGGAAACTGCGTTAATATAACGCTGAAGCACGGTGGATATAACACAATAACAGGCTGCGGCTTTGAAAATGCGTTTAGGTCAGCGGTAAGAGAACGCTTTTCCCGTGAAATTACCGTTTCATTCGGCGGTCAGCTTGAAAATGTGGAAATAGAACTGCCGGAGCCTGAAACTCCTGCACAGGGAGCGGAAACGGCAAAACCGAAGCCGCAAAAAGCCGAACGCCCTGCGGCGCCTAAAACCGAGATAAAGTTTGAAAAAAGGGAAGAAAGACCGGATAACGGCATAGTCTACCTTGATAAGCCGCAGCAGTTTTACGGCAGAGGCGGAATAAGCAACCGCACTAAGGATATGATAAGCATAACCGGGGACGATACCGAAATAGCCTGCTGGGGCGAGGTTTTCGGGCTTGAAACCCGTGATATAAAGACAAAACGGGGAACGGATATGACCATTGTCAACTTTTCGTTCAGCGACCATACAAATTCGCTTAATGCCTCGCTCTTTATGGATACAAAACGTATGGGGGATATAGCACCGTTAAAGGACGGGGCATTTATTCTTGTAAACGGTTCTTATGAGTTTGATAATTACAAAAAGGACTTTGTGGTAAAGCCCCGAGCTATGGCACTTTTGCAAAAATATACCGAAAAAGACAATCACGAGGGCGAAAAGCGTGTGGAGCTTCACTGCCATACCAATATGTCTGCAAAGGATGCGGTATCGTCTGCCGATTCTATTGTAAAACAGGCGTATGAGTGGGGACATAAGGCAATCGCAATTACCGACCACGGCGTTGTTCAGGCATATCCTGCCGCCGCAGGTGCAGTTAAGGCTATACGCAAATCGGGCGGAGATTTTAAGGTGATTTACGGCGTAGAGGCGTATTTTGTCGATGATATAAACAATAATATTGAGGGACTTAACGCAAAGCAAACCGCAAAATTCCGCTATCATCAGATTATTCTGGTTAAGAATTTGACAGGTCTTAAAAATCTCTATAAATTGGTGTCCGAGGCGCATCTGCACGATTTCAGGGGCAAACCGCTGACGCTTCGCAGCAAGCTTGATAAGCTTAGAGAGGGACTTATTTTAGGCAGTGCCTGCGAACAGGGCGAGCTTTACCGTGCGATTATAGACGAAAAGCCCGAGGAAGAGCTTTTGAGAATCGCCGATTATTACGATTACCTTGAAATACAGCCTCTCGGTAATAATGCGTTCATGGTAAGGGAATCCTCATATCCCGATAAAAAGGACAAGAAAACGGGAGCGGTTATACCCAACCGCTTTAAAAAGGTCACCGACTTTGAGGTTATTAAAAACTTTAACCGTAAGGTGGTTGAGCTTGCCGATAAATTGGGCAAGCCTGTTGTGGCTACGGGCGATGTGCATTTCCTTAAAAAGAGCGACGATATAATCCGTAAAATACTTATGGCAGGGCAGGGGTTTGACGACTTTGACAATCAGGCGCCGCTCTATCTTAAAACCACCGATGAAATGCTAGCCGATTTCGATTATTTCGGCGACCGTGCAAAGGAATTTGTAATAGATAATCCTAACAAAATAGCCGATATGGTTGACGGGGATGTTATTCCTGTGCCGGAAGGCAACTATCCGCCGGTAATTGAGGGATCCGATGAGCTTTTACACGATATTTGCTGGGATACCGCACATAAAATGTACGGCGAAAATTTACCCGATGTTGTTAAAAACCGTCTTGAAAAGGAGCTTAACTCCATTATCAACAACGGATTTTCAATAATGTATATTTCCGCCCAAAAGCTTGTGGCATACAGCGAGGAAAACGGCTATCTGGTCGGTTCCCGTGGTTCGGTAGGCTCGTCCTTTGCCGCTACCATGGCGGGTATTTCCGAGGTTAACCCACTGCCGCCGCACTATGTTTGTCCCGAATGTCAGTACAGTGAATTTTTCCTTAAAGGGGAGGTAGGCTCGGGCTTTGATTTGCCCGAAAAGAAGTGCCCCAAATGCGGCGCACAGCTTAACCGCAACGGTCACGATATTCCCTTTGTAACCTTTTTGGGATTTAAGGGAGATAAAGTGCCTGATATAGACCTTAACTTCTCGGATGAATTTCAAAACTCGGTACAAAAATATACCGAAACTCTGTTCGGCAGGGAAAATGTATTTAAGGCAGGTACAATTTCAACGGTTGCCGAAAAAACCGCCTACGGTTTTGCAAAGGCATATGCCGAGAAAAAGGGCATAACCCTAAGCAATGCGGAGCTTAACAGATTGGCGTCCCTTGTTGAAAAGGCGCAGATTAAGCAAACCACCGGTCAGCATCCGGCAGGAATGATTATAGTGCCAAGAACCAACACAATTTACGATTTCTGCCCTATTCAGCATCCGGCGGACGATGTTAATTCCGATATTATAACCACGCATTTTGATTTCCATTCAATTCACGATACTATATTAAAGCTTGACGAACTCGGTCATGTTGTGCCTACAACATATAAATATCTTGAAGAGTATACAGGTATACCGGTCGGCGATGTTTCTATGAGTGACCCAGATGTATACAGCCTGTTTACTTCGACTGATGCTTTGGGAGTAACGCCCGAGGAGATTGACTCTAAAACAGGTACATACTGCCTGCCGGAGTTCGGCACTAAATTTGTCCGTGAAATGCTTATCGACTGTCAACCGAAAAACTTTTCCGACCTGTTGCAGATTTCAGGTCTTTCCCACGGTACCGATGTTTGGCTCGGCAATGCAAAGGACCTTATAGACAATGGAACCTGTACGATTTCAGAGGTTATAGGGACCCGTGATAATATAATGGTGTACTTAATTCACAAAGGGCTTGAAGAAGGCAGAGCCTTTAAGATAACAGAGACCGTGCGTAAAGGTCTTGTCGCTAAGGGCAAGGTGTCTGCCGAGGACTGGAACGCTATGGAGGAGGATATGCGCTCGCACGGCGTTCCCGAATGGTATATTGAAAGCTGTCACAAAATAAAATATATGTTCCCGAAAGCCCATGCCGCCGCTTATGTTATTTCGGCGCTCCGTCTTGCATGGTACAAGGTTCACCGTCCGCTTGAATTTTACTGTGCGTACTTTACCGCCCGTCCCGAAGATGTGGATGTTCCTACCATAATACAAGGGAAACAGGCTGTGAGAATGTATTTGCAGAACATTAAAGCCAAGGGCAAGGAGGCCACCAAAAAAGAGCTTGATGTTTATAACAATATGCTTATATTTAACGAGCTGATGACAAGGGGTATAGAGGTACTTCCCATTGACATTAATCATTCCCACGCTATGAAATATTTGCCTGAAAACGGAAAAATGAGACTTCCGTTCGGTGCGCTTTCCGGTGTAGGAGAAAAAGCGGCGTATGCTATTTACGAGGCGGCGAAAAAGGGAAACTTTGTTTCCCGTGAGGATTTCCAGATAGAGGCGGGAGTTTCCAAAACCATAATCCAGAATCTTGCGGATTTAGGCGCTATGAACGACCTGCCGGATACAAATCAAATTTCAATGTTTTAGTGAATGTATACAAAAAACAAAAGAATATTTTATGTACAAAAAGGTTGCAATTTTGTAACCTTTTTGTTATAATACCATTATGCTGATTACAAATTGTAACTTTTGAAAGAAGTGACTTTTATTTTTAAGGATATTCTCAAAAAGGGAACGGTTAAGGAAATATTATCACAGTATAATATCTTTAAAAAGCTTTTCTCCTTTGTAAAGAACAACAGAATACCGATGAAAATGTGCTGTCTTTGTCTTATAGGTATGCTAAGCGTTGGCATAAGCATTATCGCTGTGGGAATTACGCTCGGCTTTAAGGTTAATTACGCAGGCTCGTTTATTGCTACGGTTAAAAATTCGGGCGTGTTTGACGACGCTAAGAATATAGCGGTAGACCATATTTCAAGCGACAATGCGGACGGTGCAATTAAAAGCCCCAGCTTTAAAATGACCCTTACGGTTTCGGATAGATTGGACAGTGCGTTTAAGGTGGCAGACGCCATTATTGAAAACACGGACGATATTGAAAAGGCCGCCGCACTCAAGGTAAACGGCGTAACGGCAGTTTGCGCCGAAAGTGACGGGCTTAACAGCTATCTTGAATATTGCCGCAATCGCTTTAATATTGAGGGAGCGGACAATAAATCCGAATTTACAGACAGTATTGAGATTGAAAACGGGTATTATCTGCGTTCCGAGCTTGCCGACGAATCGGAAATGAAAGCTGTTATAGAAGCTTTGCCGGTAAAAACAACCGCAACGGTTACAACCGAAGAAACAATACCGTTTTCTAATAAGACCGAAAAGACCCCGACTGAGTTAATAGGTTATTCTAAGGTAACTACCGCAGGTGAAAACGGCGTCAGGCGTAAAACCGAGGTTCTTGAGCTTATAAACGGCGAAACAGAGTCTGCTGCCGAGCTTTCAAGCGAGGTTGTAAAGGAACCTGTTACGCAGATTACTCTTGTAGGCACCGCTAAAACTACGGCAAGCGCAAAGCAGCGCTCCGCCGCAAGAAGTGCAGGACTTATCTGTCCTCTTGATAAGGGCAGCTTTGTAATATCCGCTTATTACGGCGACGGCAGAGGTCATAAGGGTATGGACCTTGCCGCTGATAAAGGAACGCCGATATATGCCGCAGCCGCAGGCACTGTTACGCTTGCGAAGTTTGACGGTGCATACGGCAACTGCGTTGTAATCGACCACGGGAACGGAATTAAAACCCGTTACGCCCATGCAAGCGTGCTTAAGGTAAGTGTAGGGGCAAAGGTTGAGCAGGGCGATGTTATTGCCTTGGTGGGCTGTACCGGAAATTCGTCCGGCAACCACCTTCATATTGAAGTTATGATAAACGACACACGGGTAAATCCGGCTTCGTATATCGGACTTGATTAACAGAATTATTCTTGCTTGCCTGGAGTTGGCATCGATTGAACCATAGCTTACAAATATCCCAAAAGATAAAACTTCGGTATTGACTTTATGCTTTATCGGTGTTAAAATAA
>JAFOYI010000047.1 GCA_017391425.1 Clostridia bacterium
CGATCATCTCCCGAATACGGTTTTTTAGTTTTTATGGTTTTATAAATGAACATTACGGCAACGGCAACCGGCAATCCTACGGTATAGCCTATCGCACATTCCGTAATGTGCGAACTGAACAGAAATACCAGAATCGGAAGCGCCGCACCGTAAAGCAAAAGCTTTGCGGTCATAAATCCGACCGCCGCAGTATAATTACCTGCCGTAAAGGAATTAAGCGTTTTTTTGAGCAAAAAAGCCTCTGCAAAGCCAAAGACCGCCGAGATTAAAATGCCAATCACAAATATAATCCCCCTACAATTTTTATTGTCTAATTTTAGTGCTTTTATATAATAATGTCAAGCATTTTTTTAAACAAACATACTTATTCGGCAGGACATAAAATTGTTAATTTTTTCACAGGCCGGCGATGAGGTATGCCTGTTACCTTTCGGTCACAAACATCATTGTAAAACTTATAAAAAGTAATGCACAGCATATCCATATACTTTTATAACCGAAAACCGTTGTGATGACGCTTCCGAAACCTGCGCCTATGCCAAACAGTAATATTACTCCGAAATAGGTCATTGACTTTGCCAGTATCTTTTTGTCTCCCGAGCGGAGGTAAGCACACAGCGATTCAATTCCGGTACGCATATTACCTATGCACATTGTACTGGCATATGCATGCCCTCGCACCTTATGAAATGCTTGAACCTGCAAAGCACATACAAAGGATACAAGTGCATTTGCAAGAGCCTCTGTACGGTCAGGCAGAAAGCCAACCGTAAACAGTAAAATAATTTCAAACAAAAGAACAATCTGCCGCCAATGAATTTTCTCGTAATTTTTAAGCTTTATGTGAATAAATTCAGCTATTGCCGTTCCTATAAGGAAGGATATAACCGGAATAAGATATTTAAGCACGGTTTGCCAGTCTTTACGGAAAAGTGCGGTACTAAGCAAAACTATATTTCCGGTTTGTGCGTTGGCGAAAACTTCGCCACGGCAACAAAAGGTGTAAGCATCCTGAAAGCCACCCGACATAATTATGAAAACTGCCGCCCTAAAGCTGTCTGACATTTGACCGTGGAACGGTTTAATACTTTTCACGCCGTTTCCCCTTTTCCGGAAAAGTAAAAATAAATGATGCATAAGAAATCATAAAGCCCAGTGCAAATAAAATCAGCGCAATAATATTGGCTCCTTTTACACATTGGTAAATCACCGCCAAAAGAAAACCGGTGGCAAATGTCAGTGTTATAAAGCGGGATTTAACTGAATTGTTGCCGATACTTCCGATAATAGAAGTCATTTCCGCAAATATAGCCGCATTGAAAAAAATACCCATAAAAATTTCTAACGCCTTTAACATTTCCATACCTCTTTCTACATTTTTGCTTTGGTTGAAACTGCAATCACAAAGCGATGCCTTGACTTTTAAGTGCAACTATATTATAATTCTTCGGTTGATATATGTATAATGTATAATACATATGCTGATAATATTGTTTTAATATCGTGAGGGTGGTTGCAGATGTATATAAGCTACGACTATTACAGAATTTTTTACTATGTTGCGAAGCACGGAAATGTTACACAGGCGGCAAAGATTCTTTTTAACAATCAGCCCAATCTCACAAGAAGTATTAAAAATCTTGAAAACGAGCTTGGCTGTACCTTGTTTACACGCAGTAACAGGGGAATGAAGCTTACGCCTGAGGGAGAGCGGCTTTATTCTCATATACGCATTGCCTTTGAACATATCGAGGCAGGAGAAACAGAAATTGCGGAAAGTCGCAGTCTGCAAAAAGGGAGTGTCTACATTGCCGCAAGCGAGGTTGCGTTGCGCTGTTTGCTGTTGCCGGTGCTTAAGAAATACCGTTTGCTTTACCCCGGGATTCATATAAGAATCAGCAATCATTCCACACCTCAGGCGATAGCGGCACTAAAGGAAGGAATTGCGGATATTGCTTTTGTCACAACGCCTACCGACAAGCAAGCCTCCCTTCTTGAAACGGTTATTCGCCCTGTCAATGATGTTGCAATATGTTCACCTCTCTTTTCAGAGCTTATCGGCAGGAAAGTATCGCTTGGCGAATTGTCTGAATTTCCTGTTATTTCCCTCGGAGAAGATACAAAATCTTTTGCATTTTATTCCGAATTTTTTTCAAGCTGCGGAGTGACTTTTGCGCCGGACATAGAGGCTTTTACATCAGACCAAATATTACCTATGGTAGAGGCGGATCTCGGAATAGGATTTGTACCCATAGAGTTTTTACACAAGGGTGATAATGCTTGTATTATAGATCTTAAAGAGAAAATACCGGAGCGCAATATAGTAATGATAAAAAGGAAAGATCAGCCGCTTAGTATGGCGGCCCGAAAGTTAGAGGAAATGGCAATTACCGGATGAAAAACCCGTATAATAAAAGCTTTACCGCATTTTAGGCGGTAAAGCTTTTGTTTTCAATATGCATTATTTTGTCGCAGGCTTTGAGACTTGTGTTGCGGTGGGTAATGAACAAAACGGTTTTTCCGGTCATGCTCCTTATGTTTTCAAGAACCCGTGTTTCGGTGGGCTCATCAAGTGCGCTTGTCGCCTCGTCAAGCAAAAGTACCGGTGCGTCGGTAAGCAACGCTCTCGCTATTGAAATGCGTTGTATCTGACCTTCCGAAAGACCCGCACCCCTCTCTGACAGTACGGTGTCAAACCCTTCGGGCAGTGCGTTTATGTAATCGTATATCTCCGCCGCCTTCGCCGCATTTATAAGACTTTCTTCATCTAATTCGGGGTTGCACAGGGTTATATTATCTCTTATGTTGCCGGAAAGCACCATATTCCCCTGCGGCACATACGCAAAAAGAGGGCGTACAGAAGCATCTGCCGGAATTTCGCCGTTTACGGTAAGATTTCCGCTTTTCGGAGTGTAAAGTCCCAAAATCAGTTTAAACAGCGTGCTTTTTCCGCTGCCCGATTCGCCTGTGATTGCAATTATTTCCCCTTTTTTGGCTGTAAAGCTGCAATTTTGAAGAATGTTTTTTGCACCGTAGCCAAAGCAAAGGTTTTTCGCCTCAATGGATTTAAAGTCGTTTCTCAGCTTGTCCGCTTCCTCGGATTTAAGCGCAGAGGTTTCATCTTCAAGCTTTTCAAGCTCTATAAGGCGCTCTGCCGATGCTATTGCCGAATAATACTGCGGCAATATGCCCGAAACATTTTGAAGCGGAGACCTGAGCTGGGAAATCAGCTGTAAAAACGCCATAAGCGTTCCGTAGGTGAGCATTCCTTTGGCAAGACCGCCGGCTCCCCAAAGAAGAACCGCATAATAACCTATTGTAAAAAAGGTATAAAGACTTATGGTTGCGGCAATGGAAATGCCCGTCCGCTTGATTTTAAGCTTAAAATTATCGCTCATATACCCTTGCAGTCTTTTAATAAACGGACCTTCGCTTGCAAAGGTTTTTATAACTACGATATTTTCAAAACATTCCTGCATAAAGGAACGGGTTTTACCCTCCGTCCGTTGACATTCCTTATGCATATATTTATATTTTTTGCTTATGAATCTGCCGATTGCGGGTACGGTTATACCGAGAAGCAGAATTATTGCCGCAAGCACCGGATTCATAAAAAGCATTGCGCCTATTCCGGCAATTATTTTTGTAAAGGTGGAAACCAAATTGGGAATTATCGTAACAGAGCTTGAAACCACCGAATCGGCATCTGAGGTTATGCGGTTAAGAATATCTCCCGAATGATAACCGGAAATATCCGGATATTTTTTTTTGCAAACTGCCGTAAAAAGATATTCCCTCATCGATATTGTAAGCTTGCCGTTTGTATAAGCATTAAGCAGGGATTGGCACGCGCTTGCCGCCACCTGAAGGGCTATTACCGCAAAAAGCGCCGCCCCGGCAGCCGCAAGACTTCCCGCTGCGTCCTTTGTTGCTATATCAAGTACTCTTTTTGTTAATAAAGCAAGTAAAACATAGCTTGATGCGGTGACGGCTGAAATAAGCGCCATAGCCGCTATTGCCGGTAAAAATTTTTTAATACGGCAGTATATCCACTTAAGCGTGGCTTTGTTGCTTTGATTTTTCATTCCTCGATTATACCGTTTTCCTTCATTGTTCTTAAAAATACATCTATATCGCCGAGTGCAAGAACGGTTGATATTTCAAAATTTTCAAGCAGAGCGTCAAGCATTTCTTTTTTTGTGGGATTACCGTTCTCAATCATTTTCCACAGAAAAAACGCAGTATCGGTTAGCACGATTGTATTGTAAAAATCGTTTATTTTACCGCTGTCGGCAACAACAGTCATCTGTCCGTGTAGATTTTTCAGGCTGAAGCCGTCTTTAATATGCAATGTTTGCACCTCACTTGTTAATAAAAGGTAAATTTATTATATATCAAAACAAAAAATATTGCAAGTGCAATAAGTTTTGGTGTATAATGTATACATTATTATATTACAGTATTCGAGGAGATATGTCATGGATACTTTTTTTGAACAAATAATTGCAGTTAAAAAAACCGGAAAGGAAATTGCGGCAATTTCGGGCATATGGCTGCTTGCGTTTGTCTTGTGCTTTCTTGCTGTAATGTTTATGGCATATATCGGCTCGCTTGCTTTCCTGTTGATTGCGGGAATACTGTTCGGTGCGTTCAAGCTTTGCGTCAGATTCAATATTGAGTATGAATATATTGTAACCAACGGAACTATGGATATTGATAAAATAATAAGCAAAAGCTCAAGAAAGCGTATTGTTTCGTTTGAGCTTTCCACAGTTTCATCCATTGAAAAATTTAATCCCGCTTTACTTGCAAGGGCAAATCAGAAGGATGTGCTTACTGCCTGTAATGTAACCGATCCGAATGCATATATTATGGCCTTTTCCACCGAGGGAAAGGGAACAAAACATCTTGTATTTTCTCCGGACGAGAGGGTAAAGGGAGCAATAATAAAATTTGTTCCTAAATTTATATCAAACAGTGCTTTTAAATAAGGAGTGAGCCGCTTTGAAGGTATTAACCGGAAGTCTAATTAAAGAATCCGAGGAAAATGCCGTTAAAGGCGGCGCTTTTTCTTTCAGGGAGCTTATGTACCGTGCGGGCAGTCTTGCCGCCGATATAATTGCGGAAAAATACAGTGTTTCCGGCAAAAAAATCGCTGTGCTTTGCGGCAGCGGCAATAACGGGGGAGACGGATTTGTTGCGGCTGAAGCTTTAAGCCGTAAAGGGGCTGATGTAACGGTTGTAATGCCTTTCGGTCCGCCGAAAACCGATAACGCAAGGTATTACTGCGAAAGGCTTAGAAATGTCAAAGCTTCCGACAGCTTTGAAGACGCAGATATTATTATCGACGCACTCTTCGGAATAGGTCTTAACAGACCTCTTGATAAAACGGCAGAAAATGTTATAAAAAAAGCCAATGCGTGCGATTGCGTCAGAATAGCAATAGACATTCCGTCGGGAGTTGAGGCGGATACCGGGAAAATATCGGGCGAGGCATTTTCGGCTGAGCTTACCGTAACCTTTATTGCGCTTAAGCCTTGCTTTGTGTTGCCCTGCGGCTCTGATTACTGCGGAGAAACCGTTGTCGCCGATATAGGCGTGCCGGTAAACAAATATGCTTATCTGACAACAGAAAAACCGATTTTCAAAAAACGCAGGCATAATTCGCACAAGGGCACCTTCGGAACAGCGCTTTTGTTCTGCGGCAGCTACGGTATGGCAGGCGCCGCAATACTTGCCGCACGGGCGGCGCTTAGAAGCGGCGTCGGGATAGTAAAATCAGTGCTGTGCGACGGTATATACACACCCTTTACCGCCGCCGTACCGGAGTCGGTATGCGTTCCGTTAAAGCAAAACAAGTCGGGTACATTAAGCGCTGAAAATACGGATGTTAAGGCACTCTTAAAGGGAGCGGACGCAGTTCTTGCTGGCTGCGGAATGGGAAACAATGCGGACACTGCAAAAATAGTCAATGAATTGGTGCGGAATACGGAAGTGCCGCTTATTATAGACGCCGATGGCATAAATGCAATCGGAGCGAGCATAGATATTATTAAAAAATGTAAAGCTCCCGTTATAATCACTCCGCACCCCGGGGAAATGGCCCGCCTTTTAAATACCGCAGTTTCCGAGGTTGAGGCAGACCGTGTCTCCTGCGCCCGAACCTTTGCACAAAAATACGGATGCACCGTCGTTTTAAAGGGCGCAAATACGGTAATAGCCGCAGAAAACGGCGATATATTCTTTAACTGTACCGGAAATCCCGGAATGTCAACCGGCGGAAGCGGTGATGTGCTTTCCGGTATTGTTACAGCGCTTTCGGCACAGGGTATGCCGCCGCTTGAGGCGGCAAAGGCGGCTGTCTATCTTCACGGAGAGGCCGGCGATAAGGCGGCTCTTAAAAAAGGTCAGCGCGCGCTTATTCCGTCGGATATAATCGAGGAGCTGTAAAGGGGACTTTCGGCTTGAAAAAAATATTTTCGTTGGTTTTAACCGTTGCGGTATCGGTATTGCTTACTTCCTGCGGCAAGGGAACGGCGATTGCTCCCAAAACAACGGGAATTTCCTTTGTGGCCGATATGGAATTTTTTGAAAATAAATGCGTGGCTTCCGTAAATGTAAAAGAAAACGGTGATACTAAGGCGGAAATTATTTCACCCGACAGTATCAAGGGTCTTAGTTTTATTTTTTCGGGCGGAGACGCAACGGTCCGATATTTAGGTCTTGAATATAAATACGATATGGCAGCCCAGCCTTCGGGAGCGGCTGTCTCATACTTGTATGAAATGTTAAAAGACGCCTCCTGCGATGGTCGGCAGATCAGCTTTGATGACGGTCGGTTTTATACAGACGGCCGCATAAGCAAAACAAAATACCGAATGTATTTCGGTGCGACTGGACTTCCGATTTCGGCGTGCGACGGTGAAAACAATTTTAAAATCTCATTTAAAAATGCAGCAATTACGGACGGTATGTAGTGTGACAGGCTTAAATCCTGTCATACTATCTGGATATTTCGGCAGTCCTCTGAACGAATGGCTATTACCGTTCCTCTTATGAGAAATGCTCTCGGGTCGCCCGACGGGCTTTTGCCTATACATTCAACAAGAGTTCCCGGTATCAGTCCTATGTCAAGAAGCCGCCGTCTCATTTCGCCGCAGGGGAGCAGCTGCTTTACCTTCGCCGTTTCCCCGAGCGGCAGATCGTTAAGGTTTTTCACGGTTTATTCTCCTAAAGCTTTTTAATATATAATACTCGTCTCGCACCCTGTTCGTTACACGGGGAAGCATATGCTCCGAAAGGAAAAGGAATATGAAAATCACTTATGAAAATAATACCGATAAAATAAGCTTGGCAAAGGCAACCGGACTCTCAAGAATAATACACATTCATAAGGAGCTGGAGCTTATTTATGTCAGAAAGGGTCGGGCGGTCGCTTATGCGGATACTAACAGCTACCTTTTAAATCAGGGCGATATGTTCCTTGTGTTCCCGAATCAGGTTCATTATTACGAGACAAAAGAATCGGGAGATTTTGCCATACTTATTTTTTCAAGCGATACGGTTTACGGCTTTTCGGATATAATTTCAAACAGCGTACCCGATACAAATTTAATTCCGTTTGATAAAAACGGCGACTTCCCGCTTATTTTTGACCGTATATATTCGCTTTCAGGCGAATACGCGAATTTGGCGCTGAACGGTTCTATAAATATTATAATGAGCGCTGTTCTGCCGAATCTGCGGCTTAAAACCGTTAATGCCGATAATAATACCGCGCTTTACAGCGTTATAGATTTCTGCACAAAAAATTTCAGGGAGAACATCACCCTTGACGAGCTTGCGGGCAAGCTTCATTTAAGTAAATACTATATTTCACATATGATAAACCGAAAGCTCGGTCAAGGCTTCAGCGAATACATAAATAATCTGCGCGTGAGCGAGGCGTGCAATCTTTTAAAGGAAACGGACACAAAAATAGCCGACATCTCCGAAGAGGTCGGCTTTGGAACCATAAGGTCGTTTAATCGTTCCTTTAAGCAGATAATAGGTGTATCTCCGGCAGATTACCGAGAGAAAAACGCGGCGCTTAAAAAATCGACTTAAGATATTTAATGCTTGCTTCGGCGCACTCCATACGGGTTTTGCCCATACTCGGCTCGTCCTGCTCTATAACTACCCATTTTGCGTCAACTTCCTTACAGGCGTCAAGTATAGAGGGGAAATTCTGAAGCCCCGAGCCTAAGGGGCGATACTCAAAGCTGCCTGCGGCAGCTTCCTTTTTGCTGTCGTCGTTTCCTATAAGAGCATACATATTGCCGCCCTTTGTACCGGCAAAGTCCTTTAAGTGGACAATTTCCAGTCTGCCGGCATATTTGCGGATATAATCGGCAGGGTTCTCGCCGCCGACGTTTACCCAGCAGGTATCAAGCTGAGTTGATAACAAACCGGGTGAAACTGCCTTGTAAAGCAAATCGAGCTTGTATTCCCCGTCAACCTTCTCAAATTCAAAATCGTGATTGTGGTAGCAAAGCTTCATACCGTATTTATTTGCAAGCTCGCCGAATTTTTTGACATTCTCATAAAATTCGGCGTTTTTTTCGCCGCCCGCAAGGTATTCGGCGTTTATCCACGGAATAACAATGTATTTACAGCCTATATCCGAGTATATTTTAAAGGTTTCGTCGCCCTTTAAAAGCTCCGCGTAAGGCACATGAGCGGAAATAGGGGTAAGACCTGTTTCGCCGCACATTTTTTTGACTTCTTCGGCACTGTGACCGAAAAGACCGGCAAATTCCACGCCGTCATAGCCGAGCGCTTTTATTTTCTTAAGCGTACCTTTAAAATCGACTTCCATATCGGTTCTTACCGAGTAAAGCTGTAAAGCTATCGGAAAATCATACATAATTTTTTGCTCCTTTAAATTTCGGGTATATCAATGGTAATTTCCCTGCCCTGCTCGGCGGAGCGGACAATACCGTCTATAATAGCCTGATTGTAAAGAATTTCGCTTGACGGAACGGTTGCCTTTCCGCCGTTCTTTACAGCGTCTACAAACGAACGCAGCTTCTTATAGAACAAATCGCTTGTGGGCTTCATAGGAACCTGATACTGAAGGGTGGTATCGCCGATTGTTTTATAAACAGTAAGCGGTTTGTCGAACTCGCCGTTCCAGCACTCGGTAGACGGAATACGAAGACCGCCCTTTGTGCCTAAAATAAGCGCGTCGCCGCAGGTGTCCATATTCATAGCCCATGAAATGCGGAAATCAAGAATAATATCGCCCTCAAGACGGATAAAGCCTGCCGCAAAATCGTCAACCTTGAACTTTTCGGCATATTCGGGGTGAGCGGGGTAATAAGCCGGATCCTTGCCGAAAAAGGCAGAGGTATAACCCGATACGGTAAGGGGCTTCGGATAGCCTACCGCACCCATAAGCATATCGAGCGAATAAGAGCCTATATCACCCACAGCACCGATGCCGCCGGTATCCTTTTCGATAAATGTGGTGCCGAACGGAGTTGGAATACCGCGTCTGCGGCCGCCGCCCGCCTGCATATAGTAAACCTTGCCGAGCTCGCCCGATTCAACTATTTTCTTTATCATTTTCATATTTTCGCTCATACGGGGCTGAAAACCGATAGTAAGAATTTTGCCCGATTCCTTTTCGGCTTTCATTACCTCGACCGCCTCGTCAAGCGTTACGGTGAACGGCTTTTCAAGCATTACATTTACGCCTTTTTTAAGGGCGTGAACGGCGCAGGGAGCGTGCTGGCAGTTATATGTGCATATGCTTACGCCGTCAAGCTCCTTTTCGTTGTCAAGAAGCTCCTTGTCGCTTTCGTAAATGCGGCAGTTTTCAATTTCAAATTTCTTTGCAAATTCCGCCGCCTTGCCGGGAACAATATCCGCTAACGCCACGATTTCAACATCAGCCATTTTTTTGTAGCTTGCAATGTGTGATTCGGCTATCCATCCCGTTCCGATAATCGCTATTTTTACTTTTTTTGAGGTATCTATAACCTCGGTTTCCTGATTGGACTTAAATGCGTCCAGTCCTGCTATGCTTGCCATAAATGTTTCCCCCGTTTATATGTTTTTTTATATTACAAACTGACGCATATAGCGACAGCTCAACGCTACTGAATCCATAACACGCTGTTTTGAGTCCTCAAAGGCTTTATCCTCAATCTCAATGCAGGCAAAGCCGTTATAGCCTATGTCGGTAAGTGCGGATACATATTTGCCCCAGTCAACATCGCCGAGCCCCGGTAATTTCGGGCTCATAAAGTCAAGCGGATACCCCATTATTCCTACGTCGTCAAGCTTATCGTGAAACAGCTTAATATCCTTAAAGTGAACATGGAATATTTTATCCCGAAATTCATAAAGCGGCTTAATATAGTCTATCTGCTGCCATATAAAGTGGCTTGGGTCATAGTTTATGCCGAAATTATCGCTCGGTAACAGCTCAAACATTTTGCGCCAAAGCCTCGGTGTGGTAAACAGGTTCTGTCCGCCGGGCCATTGGTCCGCACCGAAAAGCATCGGGCAGTTTTCTATTGCTATTTTAACGCCCTTTTCCTCGGCAAGCCTTATTATAGGCGGCCAAATTTCTTTAAAAAGCTCAAGATTTTCCTCGACCGTCTTAGTCTGGTCTCTGCCTATAAAGGTAGTAACCGTATTAACGCCCAAAAGCGCGCTCATATTTATTACCTTTTTAAGATGTTCGATGTTAGCCGCTCTTTTTTGAAGGTCGCCGTCCATAGTGTTAGGGTAAAACGCAAGCGAGGAAATCTCAATGCCCTTTTTCTTGCAAAAATCCTTTATGTATGAAATGTATTCGGGCGAGGTATTGTCCACATCAATGTGGCTTACCCCCGCATATCGCCTTTCCGCCCTGCCCTGCGGCCAACAGGCAACCTCCATACATTCGCAGCCGTTCTGTACGGCGTTTTCCACGGCTTCCTCGAATGTAAAGCCGTCGTAAATTGCGCTTACAATGCCTAATTTCATAGCCTGCACTCCTTTATCGGGTATTTTATATCGGCGCTTTGCTTTATTAAGTCCATACAGGTATGAACCGTGTGCGTAAGCGCGGATACCTCCCTGTAATCGTTTTCGGTATTTTTCTTTTCAATGTAATCGGCGAATTTTATTGCCTCGTCGCCCATTATTTCATCTCTTGAGGGACAGCCCCAAAGCTTTGTTTCCTTTCCGTCCTTTACAAGCGAAATATCGGCGTATTGCGAAACCGAGCCGATTTTTACCGTGCCTTTGTCGCCCACTATTTCGGAGCCTATTGCCGACTGCCCTGCCTTGCTGTATGAAAGCACTGCGGTAAGCCTGTCATATTCAAACACGGCGGCTCCCGATTTGTCTGCGCCGTTCTCAAAATAAGAGGCTGTTGCTTTGACCGTATTCGGCATACCGAACATATCCGCTGCCGCATACACGCAGTAAACGCCAAGATCCGTAAGCGTGCCCGCACCCAGCGACATATCAAATATATTTATCCGTTCGCCGTTTTTAAAGGCGTCATATCTGCTTGAACGCTGGCAGTAGTCTATTCTCGCCGCCGAAATTTCACCTATTTCCGAGAGCGCGTCAAAAAGAATTTTTCTGCCTTTACAGTGGCGGCTCATAATAGCCTCGGCGTAGATAACACCTTTTTTGTCCGCAAGATTTAAAAGCTCGTCATATTCCCTTGCGCTTGCCGTTATGGGCTTTTCGCACAAAACATTTTTGCCGTTCTCCAAAAAAAGCTTGCTCTGCGCATAGTGCAAGGCGTTGGGCGAGGCTATATATACCGCGTCAATGTCGGGACTTTTGGCAAGGGCGTTAATATCCGTGCAAAAGGAATTAAAGCCCTGCTTTTTACAAAAACGCTCTCCCTTATCTGCGCTCCGTGAATAGGCGGTTTCAAGGCAAAACCTATCGGTCAGCTTCACGGCTGAGATGAATTTTTCCGTAATTCCGCTTGTACCTACCGTCGCAAGCCTTATCATTATATTTCCACCTTTATGCGCTGCTTTTGCTCAGCCGAGCTGAACGCCGCTTCCATAACCTGCATAACACGGCGTACCTCGCTGTGCTTGATTGCGGGCTCTGCTTTTTTGTCAAGCACGGCGCAGAAGTTGCGGTAAAAATCGTGGACATCGCTTGCCGGGCGGTCAACCTCGTACATATCAAGGGTTATTTCGTCGCGCGGCGCCATTGTTTTGGTGATGCCTGCGGCGGTTTGAACGGGCAGAACCTCTTTTTCGTTCCATGCCTTCATACGGGCAACCTTAGCCTTCTTCTGCCAGTCCTCAATAATAGCGCTACCGTTTTTGCACTGTAAGTAAAACCTCGGCATTGCGATAAAGTTGTATGTACCGACCTCTATGTATGCGGTCTTTCCGCTTTCAAAATAAAGGGTCAGCTTAAAGCCGTCGTCTACCTCGTCTGTGGTTATATTTGTAACCGTGCAGTAAACGCTTACTATTTTTTCGCTTATTATCTGCAATATCTGGTCGATAAGATGTACGCCCCAGTCAAGTATCATACCGCCGCCGTAGGGCTTGTGACAGCGCCAGTCGCTCGGTATTCCGCGCGAGCCGTGTATTCTTGATTCAATGCTTATAAGCTCGCCTATTTCACCCGAGCTTACTATCTTTTTCATTGCGAGAAAATCGACATCCCACCGTCTGTTCTGGTGAACAGTGAAGAATTTGCCCGATTTATCGGCGGCGGCAAGCATTTCGTCAAGCGCCTTTACCGACATTTCAACAGGCTTTTCGCAGATAACATTTTTATCGGCGGCAAGAGCCTTGATAACAAGCTCCTTGTGACAATCGTTAGGCACCGCTATTACAACCGCGTCAACCGTCTTGTCCGCAAGAACCTCTTCATATGAAGAGTAAGCGTGTATGCCGTTTTTCTCCGCGAGCTCGGCTTTCTTTCCGTCAATATCGTAAATACCGTTGAGCGCCGCAACATCGCTTGCAAGTATCTGCCTTGTGTGCCAGCCGCCCTGACCTCCGTAGCCTATAACCGCAAAATTCTTTTTCATTGTTATTCACCTATCCTTTTAACATGGGGGCAGTTTGTTTCCTCGCGGAAACCGCTGTATGCCCAGTGTACGGCATTTTTAATTATGCGTATTATCTGCGGGTTATGATATGTCGGGTAGCTTTCGTGTCCCGGCTGAAAATAAAATATTTTTCCGTAACCCCGTCTGTAACAGCAGCCGGCTCTCAACACCTCTCCGCCCTCAAAACTGCCTATGAAAATCAGTTTATCCGGCTCGGGTATGCTGAACGGCTCAGCATAGGTCTCCTCATGCTCAAGCCTTACAAATCTGTCCACACCCTCCGCTATCGGGTGGGAGGGATCGACCGCCCACAGGTATTCACGGTCGCCGTCCTCACGCCAAGAAAGAGAACAGGGCGTACCCATAAGAAGCTTAAAAGGTTTTGAATGGTGCGCAGAGTGAAGAAAGACAGCGCCCATGCCCGAAAGCACGGCGTTTTGGACACGGTGCGCCACCTCGTCCGGCACCTTGTCGTGATGCATATGTCCCCACCAGATAAGCACATCTGTGTTTTCAAGCACCTCGTCGGTAAGACCGCATTCGGGGTCGTCAAGCGTTACGGTCTTAACCGTTATTTCGCCGTCGCTCAAATTTTCCTTAAGTGCTTTGTGAATACCGTCGGGGTAAATGCTTTTAACCTTTTCGTCTGTCTTCTCGTGGACAAATTCATTGAATACAGTGACCCGTATCATAGTATTGCCGCCTTTCGGTTTTGTTCTGTCCTAATTTTACAAATTGCGGTTGGTGAAAGCAAGTAAAATGTATTATATTTTATAGACAAATGTTGCTGTGGTATTTTGCCGTGTATTATATTTAATCGGCAGGAAAGAATAATACAACAGGTGATGAGGTTTGAAAATAAATAAAAAGGGTGTTATGACCGCGGTTTCGGGTGTTTTGATAGGCGCAGTGAACGGTCTTTTCGGCGCGGGCGGCGGTATGCTTGCCGTGCCGCTGCTCACAAAGCTCGGTCTTGAAAGAAAACAGGCACACGCAAATGCGGTTGCGGTAATACTTCCGATAACCGTACTGAGCGCCTGCTTTTATGTTTTAAAGGGATATGTTACGGTTAAGGAATCATTTGTGTTTATTCCCGGCGGAGTAACCGGAGCGTTGTTGGGAACATACTGCCTTAAAAAAATTTCCTCCGTATGGCTTAAAAGAATATTCGGGGCGTTTATGGTCTACGCAGGCGTGCGCCTGCTTTTAAAGTGAATTGGGCAGCCCTTTTAGCAGGGCTTTTTTCGGGAATTATCGGCGCTATGGGACTCGGCGGCGGAGCGGTGCTTATAATTTATCTTTCGGTGTTTGCCGATATGCCCCAGCTTGAGGCGCAGGGAATAAATCTTATATTTTTTATCCCGATAGCGATTGCGGCAGTCGCCGTGTATGCATTCAAAAAACAAATCAAATGGAAAACAACTCTTAAAATTGCGGCTTGGGGACTTCTCGGCGTGTTCGCAGGTATGTTTCTTGCAAAGCTTATCGGCGGCGGAATTACCGGAAAGCTGTTCGGCGGTCTGCTTGTTGTTTTGGGAATTACCGAAATATTTAAAAAAGCTGAAAAACCTCTTGCGGATAAGGACGGACAATGTTATAATAAAAAGGAATAAATGTTCGATTGGAGAGACGCAAATGTCCAAAGCTCCTCTAAATGAAAAGCAAAAAAAGGTATACGATTTTCTTGTAAAGGAAATGTCGGGCGGTTTTCCGCCTACCGTCCGTGAAATATGCAACGCAACGGGTATAAAATCCACCTCTACGGTTCACGCAATATTGAATGCGCTGGAAGAGGAGGGCTACATAATAAGGGACGCAAAATCCTCCCGTGCAATAAGGCTTGATATGGATTATGAATCCGCAATGATTCCGGTTGTAGGCAAGATAACCGCCGGTCAGCCGATACTTGCGGTTGAGGAAATAGAGGATTATATACCGTTTCCGAAGGAAAATGCGGAAGGTCTTTTCGCCCTGCGTGTTTCGGGACTTTCTATGAAGGACGCCGGAATACTTGACGGCGATATAATAATCGCCGATAAGAACGCTGCCTGCCGCAGCGGCGATATAGTAATAGGTATGGACGGGGACGACGCTACCGTAAAAAGACTTCTTATTAAAGACGGGCAGATAATATTTATGCCCGAAAACCCGGATTTTTCGCCTATTTATCCTGAAGACCCACATGTAATAGGCAAGGTTATCGGCAGTATAAGAAGGTATTAAAGCCGATGAAAAGCATAGATATATTTACGGACGGCGCTTGCTCGGGTAATCCGGGACCCGGAGGTTGGGGAGCGGTTTTGCGCTTTGCCGGAAAGGAAAAAGAGCTTTCGGGCGGAGAAATCAACACTACAAACAACCGTATGGAGCTTACCGCCGTTATAAAAGCGCTTGAAGCACTTAAAGAGCCGTGCGAGGTAAGACTTGTTACCGACTCGAAATATGTTGCGGACGGACTTTCAAAAGGTTGGGCACGCTCATGGCAGAAAAACGGCTGGCGCAAGGCGGATAAAAAGCCGGCGCTTAATTCCGACTTGTGGGAACGGCTGTTAAGCCTTTCGGATATTCACAGTGTTACCGTGGAATGGGTTAAGGGCCATGCGGGTCATCCGGAAAACGAACGCTGCGACCGTCTTGCGGTCGGTTATTATTTATCATTGACGGAGAAAAAAGATGTCTGAAAAAAGGAACACTACACAATTTTTGGTAACGGGCGCACTTATTGCCGCCGCATATGTCGGACTTACATTTTTAAGCAATGTTTTTTCGCTTGCTTACGGTCCTATACAGTTTCGTCTGTCAGAGGTGCTTACATTATTGCCTATATTTACGCCTGCGGCGATACCGGGCGTTACGGTAGGCTGTTTTATAGCGAATATCACCTCTTTTAATGCGGTGGATATGATTTTCGGTACGGCTGCGACGTTTGTTGCGGCATTGCTTACATATGCTTTAAGAAAAATAACCTTTAAGGGACTGCCGTTGCTTGCAATGCTGCCGCCTGTTATTGTAAATGCGGTGGTTATAGGTCTTGAGCTGGCCTTTTTCTTTCTCCCCGGCGGTTACTCTTTTTGGGGCTTTATAATATCGGGAGCAGAGGTAGGCTTGGGCGAGCTTGCGGTTTGCTATGCTCTTGGAATACCGTTTTATCTGATAGTTAAAAAGCATAATATTTTTAAAAAAATATCTTAAATATGAAAAAAACCCTGTTTGTTTTTAAAACGGTTTTAAGCTTGCTTATTTGCTTAACTTTTACTGCAGGCGCTACTGATGCAAATTATGTAAAAAAGCTTGACTGCACGGTATTATACGATGAGCCTGCGGGACCGGAAATAATGGTTTGTCAACCGTCATATACGGAAGAACAGCCCGAGAGAAATGTGCAAGAACCTGTAAGCAATACGGTAAATACTGTGAGCATACCGACGGCGAAGGAGCCTGTAAAAGTTTCTGAAAAGGAGCCTGTAAAACCTTCTGAAAAGGAGTCTGAAAAGGAACCGATACAGGCGGTTCAGTCGCCTGAAAAGCGGGCGGTATGGATATCATATCTTGAATATAAAAAAATATTAGACGGAAAAACCGAAAAGCAGTTTAAAAAAAATATTTGTGAGTATTTCGATAAATGTGCAGAATACGGATTTAACACGGTTATAGTTCAGGCACGCAGCCATTCGGACGCATATTATAAAAGCGCATACTTTCCGGCTTCGCTTTGGTTTACTGAAAAAAGGAAAAATACTTTTCCGTTTGATCCGCTTAAAATAATGGTTGACGAGGCGCATAATCGCAGACTTGAAATAGAGGCGTGGGTAAACCCGTACCGTGGCAACAAAACTTCGGAAGAATTTGCCGAGAACGATATAATAAAGATATGGCTTGAGACAGATAAGGTTTTTGTCTGCGGAGAGTATTATTATCTTAACCCCGGTGAGCCGGAGGTTATCGATTATGTAGTAGGCGGCGTAAACGAGATTGTTGAAAACTACGATATCGACGGTATACATTTTGACGATTATTTTTATCCTGCCGATATCGGGGAAGCGGATGCGGCTACATATGAAAAATACGGTGAGGGAAAAAGCCTTGCTGATTTCAGAACAGACTGCGTAAACCGCCTTGTATCTCGTGTTTACAGTGAAATTAAGGCAAGAAAAAATATTGTATTTGGCATTTCGCCGGCAGGCAATATAGACAACTGCTTAAATAAAAGCTATGCCGATGTAAGGATGTGGGGAGCTTGCGATGGCTATGCCGATTATTTAGCACCGCAGCTGTATTGGGATTACGGGCAGGGTGCTTTGCCGTATGAAAAAGCGCTTGAAAATTGGAAAAATACAGTAATAAACAGTAATGTTAAGCTCTTAGTCGGTCTGGCGCCTTACCGCGTAACAGAGGGGAATGGCAACACATGGAATTCGGGTGATATACTTGAAAGACAGGTGACGGACGCAAGAACCGCCTCAAATTACGGAGGATTTATGCTGTTCAGATACGATTTCTTTTTTTCGGATGCGCTTAAAACCGAAAGGGATAACTTAAAAGGTATATTGGGGTGAATATATGAATAAAGAGCTTTTAAAACAGCTTTCCCGTATTACTGAGGAAGAAAAGAATATTCTCGGCGGCGGTATGCTCGATATGAGCGTATATTCCGATAATATGCCGTCCTTTGTGGACAGTCAAAAGCTGCTTGAGGCAGGCAAGCTTTTTACCATCCGTCCTAACACAAGATTTATAGCTTTTCCTAAGCACAGCCATAATTATGTTGAGATAATCTATATGTGTTCCGGTTCGCAAAGACATATTATAAACGACAGCACGGAAATTACACTTAATAAAGGCGAAATTTTATTGCTCAATCAGCATGCCAGCCATCAAACCGACGCTGCCGGAATAGATGATATTGCAATAAATCTGATTGTTTTGCCGCAGTTTTTTAATACTGCTATCGAGATGATCGGGTCAGACAACAAGATAAGCCAGTTTCTTTTTTCCGGTCTTACGGGAAAGGGACACGAAATAAGCTATATGCATTTTAATGTTTCGGATGTTTTGCCGGTTCAGAATCTTATGGAAAATCTCATTTGGAGCGTCGTCAATAAGCAGCCTAACAGGCGAAATATAAATCAGATAACAATGGGGCTTTTGTTTTTACAGCTTTTGGGTCTTACCGACCGGCTTATAACGGGCGAAGCCGATACCGTTGCCGATACGGTGGTTATGGCGGCGATGACCGAGATAGAGCAAAATTACACAAGCGCAAGCCTTAATAATGTTGCAAAGCGCTGTAATGTTTCTGCGGCGTATGTCAGCAGTACGGTGAAGGACACAACAGGCAAAACCTTTAAGGAACATTTAATGGAAAAGCGGCTTACAAAGGCGGCGGCACTGCTGAAAAGCACGGCGCTGTCCGTAGGCGATATAATAGTTATGGTGGGATATGAGAATACAAGTTATTTTTACAGAATTTTCACCGAAAAATACGGTATGAGTCCGAAGACCTACCGCCAGCTTAAATAAGGACATTATTTTTAAAAAGTAATGTCCTTATTTTTTTTGCGGCACTGTTATATAATCAAGATGAATTATAATATACGGAGGTTTACATATGTCAAGATACGAGGAAGCAAAAAAACGCTATGCCGAATACGGAATAGATACCGATGCGGCTATAGAAAAGCTTAAAACCGTTCCTGTTTCACTTCATTGCTGGCAGGGCGACGATGTAGGCGGCTTTGACAGTAAGGACGCTCTTTCGGGCGGTATTCTTACAACCGGAAATTATCCCGGAAAGGCAACCACGCCCGAACAGCTTATGCAGGATATGGACAAGGCTATGTCGCTTTGCCCCGGAAAGAAGAAGCTTAATCTTCACGCAAGCTATGCGATTTTTGAGGACGGCGAGTTTGCCGACCGTGACAAGCTTGAGCCTAAGCACTTTAAAAAATGGGTTGAGTATGCAAAGGAAAGGAATATGGGAATAGACTTTAATCCCACCTTCTTTTCACACCCGATGGTGAAAAACGGGCTTACGCTTTCAAGCCCCGATGAAGAGGTGCGCCGCTTTTGGATCAATCACGGCAAGGCGTGTATCAGGATTTCACAGTATTTTGCAGAGGAGACAGGCGTTCCCTGCGTTATGAATATCTGGACCGGAGACGGCTTTAAGGATGTTCCGGCAGACAGAATGGGCCCGAGAATGAGATACAAAGAAGCATTTGAAGAAATACTTTCCGAGCCTCACGATCCGGCAATGGTAAAGCCGTGCGCTGAGTCAAAGGTATTCGGTATAGGCGTTGAGTCGTTCACTGCCGGCAGTGCCGAGTTTACTTTGAGCTTTGCGGCTACACACCCGGGTTGTCTTCCGCTTATGGATAACGGACACTATCATCCGCAGGAGTTTGTTTCCGATAAAATTCCGGCGCTTCTTTGCTTCTTCCCCGAGATTGCGCTGCACATTACAAGAGGCGTCCGTTGGGATTCCGACCATGTAGTTCTTTTTGAGGACGAGACAAAGGAAATGGCTAAGGAAGTTGTACGCAACAATGCGCTTGACAGGGTTTATATGGCGCTTGACTTTTTTGACGCAAGCATAAACCGTATTTCTGCTTGGACAGTCGGCTTCCGCAGCTGGCAGAAGGCTTTGCTTAACGCAATGTGTTTGCCTAACAAGGAGCTTAAAAAGCTTCAGGATGAAAGCAATTTCACCGAGCTTATGGTAAAACAGGAAGAGGCTAAAATGCTTCCGTTTGCCGATGTTTGGGAGGAGTATTGCCGTCAGTGCGGCGTAACCGCAGGCCCCGAATGGTTTGAAGAAATCAAGAAATACGAAACAGAAGTTTTAAGTAAAAGAGGTTAATTTTAATGGGTATACTTGATATTGCAGTAATTAAGGATTATATCCGTATGTGTAACGACGGCTGGGAGCAGGGTTGGCATGAGCGTAACGGCGGCAACCTTACCTACCGTATGCGCCCCGAAGAGGTTGAACAGTGCCGTCCTTATTTTAAGGAGGATAAGCCTTGGGTGAATATGGGCGTTAAAGCCGATAATTTAAAGGGCGAATATTTTATAGCTACCGGTTCGGGCAAGTTCTTCCGCAATGTTGTTTTAGCTCCGCAGGATAATATCTGCATTGTTGAAATAAACAGCGAGGGTGACAGCTACCGTATCGTTTGGGGACTTTGTAACGGCGGCAGACCCACAAGCGAATTTCCGAGCCATTTTATGAACCACAGCGTAAGAAAAGCGGCAACAAACGGCGAGTACCGTGTTATATATCACGCTCATCCGGCTAATATTATTGCTATGACCTTTGTGCTTCCCCTTACGGATAAGGATTTCACAAAGGCGCTTTGGACCAGCGCTACCGAGTGTCCCGTTGTATTCCCGGGCGGCGTAGGCGTTGTTCCGTGGATGGTTCCGGGCGGTGCAGATATAGCGCTTGCCACAAGCGAGCTTATGAAAAAATATGACGCTGCCGTATGGGCGCATCACGGTCTTTTTGTTTCGGGACCTGATTTTGATATAACATTCGGTCTTATGCACACAATCGAAAAGGCTGCCGAAATATATGTTAAGGCGCTTTCCTGCGGACAGGGAATACGCCAGACAATTACCGACGATAATCTCCGTGCTATCGCAAAGGAATTCGGCGTAACTCTTAACGAGGATTTCCTTGATTAATTAAAACCGTTCTGTTAAAAAATAAGCCCGTCGGATATTCCCGACGGGCTTATTCAATATACCGTAAAAACAAAAAAACCGTACACAATGTACGGTTTCGTATGTTGGCGTCTACTTATTTTCCCGGGCAGCTTCCCGCCGAGTATCTTCAGCGCAAGCGAGCTTAACTTCCGTGTTCGGTATGGGAACGGGTGGACCCTCGCCGCAATCAACACCAACTATTCAGTTCCTGTCTTTCTGACAGCTTAGTCATTATATCACTGCGGTATTCATTTGTCAAGCATTTTTTTAAAAAAATTTTTTAAGGTTGAAAAAATTTCTATTTACACGGCAAGCGAAAAGTGATATTATATTAATTGTATGAGGCTTATATTATATAAGTTAGGATAAGCGTCTCATTAATTTTATTACAGGAGGAATTTTCAATGGCCAGAAAATTCAAGACCATGGACGGAAATAATGCCGCAGCTCATGTTGCGTATGCATTTACCGAAGTAGCCGGAATCTATCCGATTACACCGTCCAGTCCTATGGCAGACTATGTTGATCAGTGGTCGGCTCAGGGACTTAAAAATATTTTCGGTACAACTGTAAATGTTGCCGAAATGCAGTCCGAAGCAGGTGCGGCAGGTACCGTACATGGCTCTTTGGCAGCCGGTGCGCTGACTACCACCTTCACAGCTTCACAGGGACTTTTGCTCATGATCCCGAATATGTACAAAATCGCAGGCGAGCTGCTTCCTTGCGTTTTCCATGTATCTGCACGCTGCGTAGCAAGCCATGCACTTAACATTTTCGGCGACCATTCCGATGTTTACGCATGCCGTCAGACAGGCTTTGCAATGCTTGCAGAGACTAACCCGCAGGAGGTAATGGACTTAGCACCTGTCGCTCACTTAGCTTCAATCGAGGGCAGAGTTCCGTTCATCAACTTCTTTGACGGTTTCAGAACCTCTCACGAAATTCAGAAAATCCAGATTTGGGATTACGAAGACTTAAAAGAAATGTGCGATATGGACGCTGTTGAAGCGTTCAGAAAGCGTGCACTTAATCCTGAGCATCCGGTAATGCGCGGTTCTCACGAAAACGGAGATATCTTCTTCCAGCACCGTGAGGCTTGCAATAAGTATTATGACGCTATCCCCGGCATCGTTGAGAAGTATATGGATAAGATCAACGAGAAAATCGGCACAGATTATAAGCTCTTTAACTACTACGGCGCACCCGACGCCGAAAAGGTTATAATCGCTATGGGCTCTATCTGCGATGTTGCGGAAGAGGTTATCGATTATTTAACCGCTAAGGGTGAAAAGGTAGGTCTTGTAAAGGTTCGTCTTTACCGTCCTTTCCGTGCGGACAAGCTGGTAGAGGCTATTCCGTCCACCGCTAAGAAGATTGCCGTTCTTGACAGAACTAAAGAACCCGGCGCTCTCGGTGAGCCGCTTTATCTTGATGTTGTTGCCGCTCTTGCTAAAGAGGGCAGACAGGCTGACGCTGTTGTAGGCGGCAGATACGGTCTCGGCTCTAAGGATACTCCGCCTTCAAGCATTTTTGCAGTTTATAAGGAGCTTGACAAGGCTGAGCCGAAGCACAACTTTACTATCGGCATCAATGATGATGTTACAGAGCTTTCACTTCCCGAGGAAGAGGCTCCCAACACCGCAGCAGAGGGTACTATTGAATGTAAGTTCTGGGGTCTCGGCGGCGACGGTACCGTTGGTGCTAATAAAGACTCTATCAAGATCATCGGCGATCATACAGATAAGTATGTTCAGGCTTACTTCCAGTATGACTCGAAGAAGACAGGCGGAATCACAATTTCCCACCTGCGTTTCGGCGATAAGCCGATTAAGAGCCCCTATTACATAAACAAAGCAGACTTTGTTGCCTGCCATAACCCGTCTTATGTAACAAAGGGCTACAAGATGGTTAACGATGTTAAACCGGGCGGTGTATTCCTTATCAACTGCCAGTGGAACATGGATGAGCTTAACCACCATATGCCGGCTGAGGCTAAGCATTATATCGCTAAGAATAACATTCAGCTTTACACCGTTAACGCCATTGACATTGCGGCTGAAATAGGACTCGGCAAGCGTACCAATACCGTTTTGCAGTCTGCTTTCTTCTCACTTTCAACGGTTCTTCCCGAGGCTGAGGCTATCGGCTATATGAAGGAAAAAGCCCAGAAGTTTATGAAGAAGGGCAAAGAGATAGTTGAAATGAACGAGAAGGCTATCGATGCCGGTGCTACCGCTTATGTTAAGGTTGATGTTCCGGCTGACTGGGCAAACGCTGTAGACAGCACTGTTCCCGTTAAGGAAGAGGGTCCGGCTAAGCTCGTTAAGATGGTTGACGATATAATGAAACCGGTTGGTCTTATGAACGGTGATTCTCTCCCCGTTTCCGCATTTATGGATCATGCAGACGGTACATTTGAGCAGGGCGCTTCCGCTTACGAAAAGCGTGGCGTTGCGGTTATGGTTCCCGAATGGAATCCCGATACCTGCGCTAAGTGTAACAAGTGCGCATTTGTTTGTCCGCACGCTACTATCCGTCCGTTCGTTTTAACAGACGAAGAGGTAAAGGCTGCTCCGGATACTCTTAAGGTATCTCCCAAGCCGTTCCTTAAGACAGATTATAAGTACGCTTTAACCGTTTCACCGCTTGACTGTATGGGATGCGGAGTTTGTATCGGTGTATGTCCGACCAACTCTCTTAAAATGGTTCCGCAGGAATCACAGCTTAAAGAGCAGGATTCTTTCGATTACTGCGTAGCAAAGGTAACCGAGAAGAAGGATGTTGCAACAGATGCAAATGTTATCACTTCTCAGTTCAAGAAGCCGCTTCTTGAATTCTCAGGCTCCTGCGCCGGCTGTGCCGAGACCTCTTATGCACGCCTCATCACACAGCTCTTCGGCGACAGAATGTATATTTCAAACGCTACCGGATGCTCGTCCATTTGGGGCGGTCCTGCCGCTACATCACCGTACACCACAAACGCTGAGGGTCACGGTCCTGCATGGGCTAACTCTTTGTTTGAGGATAACGCTGAGCACGGCTACGGTATGTACTTAGGTCAAAAGGCCATTCGTGACCGTCTTATAGGCGAGGTTAAGCAGATTGCCGCTTCCGATAAGGCAAGCGATGATGTTAAGACAGCCGCTGCGGCTTATCTTGATACCGTAAATGACGGTGCCAAGAACGGCGACGCCGCAAAGGCACTCGTAGCCGCAATAAAGGCTGCCGGTGCTGACTGCGCTCTTTGCAAGGATGTTTTGGCTCACAGCGAGTATCTTGCTAAGAAGTCCGTTTGGATCTTCGGCGGAGACGGTTGGGCTTACGATATCGGCTTCGGCGGTGTTGACCATGTTTTGGCTCAGGGCAATGATGTAAACATAATGGTATTTGATACCGAGGTTTACTCAAACACCGGCGGTCAGGCTTCTAAGGCTTCCAACATCGGTCAGGTTGCTCAGTTTGCGGCAGCAGGTAAGGCAATCGCTAAGAAGAGCCTTGCCGAGATTGCTATGTCTTACGGCTACATTTATGTTGCTCAGATAGCTATGGGCGCAGACCAAAATCAGACCCTCAAGGCGCTTAAAGAGGCTGAGGCTTACAACGGTCCGTCGCTTGTTATCGGCTACGCTCCGTGCGAAATGCACTCTATAAAGGGCGGAATGGTTAACTGCCAGAAGGAAATGAAGAAGGCTGTTGACTGCGGATACTGGGATATGTTCCGTTACAATCCGGCTCTTAAGGCTGAGGGCAAGAATCCGTTTACTATCGACAGTAAGCCGGCTACTGCCGACTATAAGGACTTCATTATGGGTGAGGCTCGTTACTCCTCACTCACACGCTCCTTCCCCGAGCGTGCAGAGGTTCTGTTCGATAAGGCGGCAGAGACTGCAAAGGCTCGCCGTGCACATCTTGAAAAGCTCCTGAAGCTTTACGGCGAATAATTAATACCGTTAAATGGGCTGATTCTGCATTAAACCGCAGAGTCAGCCTGTGGTTTATTTTTGTAACCTTTTTGTATCTGCTAATTCAAGGCTTTATGTAGTATAATATTAAATGAGATTGATTTAAACGGGGTTGCATATGGTTTTCTCAAGCCTTACATTTTTGTTTCTTTTTTTGCCGCTTAATTTGCTGGCATATTTTTTTGCAAAGGATATTAAAACAAAAAACACCGTTATGCTGGTGTTTTCGCTTATTTTTTATGCATGGGGCGAACCGGTTTATATACTTTTGCTTGTCGGAATGACATTTATAGACTGGTACTTAACGCTTAAAATTGCCGTAAACAGAAGAAAACCGGCAAGAGCAAGGCTTTTTCTTGCGTTGGCGGTAACGGCTGATATTTTACTGCTCGGAATATTCAAGTACGGAACATTCACCCTTTCTAATTTCAATCATTTTTTCGGCGTGCCGAAGACAGTGCCGTCTATTGCCCTGCCGATAGGTATTTCGTTTTACACCTTTCAGCTTATGACATACTGTATAGATGTATACAGGGGCGAAGTAAGGGCGCAGCGCAGCTTTAAAATGCTGCTTTTATATGTAAGCCTGTTTCATCAGTGCATTGCGGGACCGATAGTCAGGTATAAGGACGTAATCCGTGAGCTTGAAAACAGAAGCGTTACATATAACGATATAGGCGAGGGTCTTAACCGATTTGTTACGGGTCTTGCTAAAAAAGCGGTGCTTGCAAATGCCTGTGCGGCGGCGGTTGATAAGCTGCTTGTAGCGGACGGCGGCGATTTTTCGTCTTTAGCCTCAAAAAGCGTGCTTTCGCTTTGGGTAGGCGTGCTTGCCTTTTCCCTGCAAATTTATATTGATTTTTCTGCCTATTCCGATATGGCAATAGGTATGGGCAGAATGATCGGCATACATTATCTTGAAAATTTCGATTATCCCTATATGTCCCGTTCCGTAACGGAGTTTTGGAGACGCTGGCACATATCGTTAGGCTCCTTTTTCAGGGATTATCTTTATATACCGCTTGGCGGAAACCGCAGGGGCGCACTGCGTACGGCATTTAATTTACTTGTCGTGTGGGCGCTTACGGGATTTTGGCACGGCGCATCATGGAATTTTGTGCTGTGGGGGCTGTACTTTTTTGTGTTTATTCTTGCGGAAAAGCTGTTTTTGGGCAAGCTTTTGGCAAAAAACCGTGCGGCGGCACATACTTATCTGCTTTTAATAATATTTTTCGGATGGATATTGTTTAAATTTCAAAACCTTTCGGATGTTTGGTGCGTCTTAAAGGGCATGTTCGGGGCAGGCGGAAATAAATTTTCCGATTTTGAAACCCTTACAACAATTAAGAGCAACATCTTGCTCTTTGCCGTTTCGGTGATTGCCTGCACGCCGGCGGCAAGGAATATATCGGTCAGGTTAAAGCATATGTCGCTGAAATCGGGCGGTGTGCTTGCTGTCTATTCGGTGCTGCAAATAGTCGTGCCGGTTTTACTTTTGTTGCTGGCTGTCTCGGCACTTGTCGGAAACAGTTATAATCCTTTTCTCTATTTCAGATTTTAGGTGAACGGTATGGAAAACAACGAACTTATAAATGAAACAGAAGAACAGGAAAAACGGAAAATAATATCCAATCAGCGCAAACTCAGGATCCTTAATATCATTTATGTGAGATTTTTTATTTTCTTATTGTTTGCTTTTTTTGTGATTTCGCTTATTATTCCGCTTAGACCTAAGTATTCCGAAAGTGAAAAAAGGGAGCTTGCCAAGTTTCCTGAATTTACGGTATCTTCATTTTTCTCGGGAAAATACTTTGCCGGCATCGGGGAATGGTATTCGGATACTTTTCCGTTCCGTGAGGCCTTTACGGAGCTTAACGCAAGGGTAACCGGACTTTACGGAAAAACCGATACCCGTATACACGGTACGGTAGAAAAAGGCGATGATATACCTGATGTAAGCGAGACTGTTTCTTCCGAAGAAGCCGTTACATCCGAGGAATCGGATGTATCCCGGTCGGAGCCGGCAAATGACGCTGCGACGGAGACGGTGCCTGCGGCACCTACGACTCAAACGCTCGGCGCACTTTTGATAAACGGCGATACGGCTTATGAATATTATAACTTTGTAAAGGCAACGGCTGATGTATATACCGCAGCCGTAAACCGTGCCGGTCAACTGCTTGACGGTACGGCGGCGGTATATGATATGATAGTTCCCACAAGTATGGGGATTACCGCACCGGAAAATTTAACGGCGTCTGTTAATACATCAGACCAGCAAAAGGCGATTAATTATATGTACTCGTGCATAGGCTCAGCCAAAACCGTACCGGTGTACGACATTCTTAAGGAGCATAAAAACGAATACATTTATTTCCGTACCGACCACCACTGGACGGCTCTCGGTGCATATTATGCCTATTATAGCTTTATGACTCTGAAAGGTGAAGCACCGACCGTACTTGCAGATTATACACAGTGGGAGTTTCCGGGATATCTCGGCTCGTTTTATACATCAAGCGGCAAGCTGCCGCAGCTTGCCGCAAATCCCGATACGGTGTTTGCCTATCAGCCTAAGGACACCAATACCGTAGAGGTTCACTATGAGAACGGCACAGTGGCAAACGGGGATATAATTTCTGATATGAGCGCATCCTCGTCTAAATATTTAACCTTTATAAAGGGCGACAGACCGTTTGAGGTTATAAACAACCCTGCAAGGACAGACGGCTCCGCCTGTATTGTAATAAAGGAATCGTTCGGAAATGCATTTGTGCCGTTTTTGGTTTCTCATTATAATACGGTGTATGTAGTGGACTACCGCTATTTTTCAAAAATTGACGGCAGAGGTCTTGCGCAGCTTTGCGCCGATACAGGCGCTAAGGAAGTGCTGTTTATAAACAATATTTCGGCAACAAGAAATAAAGATCTTGTAGCCGCTATTGATTCATTTGTAAAATAAATTTTAAAGGGGAATGTTTATGAATAAGGATATTACGCTTGTAGTAATGGCAGCAGGAATGGGAAGCCGCTTCGGCGGACTTAAGCAGATAGCGCCTATCGGAAAGAACGGTGAAATACTGCTTGATTATTCTGTATACGATGCGGTAAAGGCAGGCTTTAACAAGGTTGTTTTTGTTATAAAGCACGCCATTGAGGACGATTTCAAGGCCGTTACCGCAAAGCATATTGAAAAAATGGTTAAAACCGAGTATGTTTTTCAAGAGACAGATAAGCTGCCCGAAGGGTTTACCTGCCCGTCAGACAGGGAAAAGCCTTGGGGAACAGCCCATGCAGTTCTTTGCTGTAAGGATGTAGTAAAGGAGCCGTTTGCCGTTATTAACGCCGACGATTATTACGGCAAAACCGCATTTTCGCATATGGCGGACTTTTTAAGAAACAACGATAATGACTATTGTATGGTAGGCTTCAGGCTTTCAAACACACTTACCGAAAACGGTTCTGTTTCAAGAGGTGTATGCGAAATTGAAAACGGCGAGCTAAAGTCCGTTACCGAGAGGACAAAAATAGTTGACTGCAAATACACCGAGGATGACGGCAAAACCTGGACGGAAATGGCGCCCGATACGGTAGTTTCAATGAATTTATGGGGATTTATGCCTGATTTATTTGATTATGCCGAAAACGGTTTTAAGGAATTTTTAAAGGAAAAAATTAATGTTCCGAAGTCTGAGTATTACCTGCCGAGCGTGGTGACAAAGCTTATCGAGAGCGGCGAAAAGCGTGTAAAGGTACTTATTGCCGAGGATAAATGGTACGGAGTTACATACAAGGAAGATAAGGAAAGCGTTTCTGCCGCATTGAATAAAATGGCTGATGACGGACTTTACGACGGAATATAAATTTACCCCGGAGTGTTTTATAAATGTTAAAAACTAATGTTATGCGTATACTTGACAAAGCAAAAATAGAGTATACTCCGTTTGAATATTCTCCCGAGCTTACAGAGGGAGTAAAAATAGCCGAAACGCTGGGCGAGGAGAATAAAAGCGTTTTTAAAACCCTTGTAACCGAATCAAATACAAAGGAGCATTTTGTTTTTGTAATACCTGTTGATAAGACACTCGATTTAAAGGCGGCGGCAAGGTCGGTAGGCGCAAAGGCGGTATCAATGCTTAAACAAAAGGAGCTTTTGCCGCTTACCGGTTATATACACGGCGGATGCTCGCCTGTCGGAATGAAAAAGAAATTTACAACAGTTATAGACGAAAGCGCAAAGGAATTACCGTTCTTTTATGTGAGTGCAGGCAAGGTGGGGTATCAGGTAAGGCTTGATCCCCGTGAATTGGCGGAATTTACAGGGGCGGATTTTTCGGAAATAACAGTATAAAAAAGCTTCGGCAATCTTTTAGACTGCCGAAGCTTTTTATATGAGATAAAGCCCCGATTTAAGCACCGCAAATCGGTTGTCTCCCGATTTTACATATTGGCGTACGGGTTCTCCGAATTGTTCGTATTCAAAAACGCTGTAATTATTAAGGTCAACTCTTATAAGCTTATCCGAACCGCTGTTGCTTACCATTACGCAATCGCCCTCGGGAAATAGGTCGCAAGGCTTGTCAAACGGCGACTTATTGCCGCCTATTCTAAGTTCCTCACGCATACTTGTAAGGTTATATCGGAGAAGTACATTACAGTCTGCAAAGCTTGCCCACAAGGCGTTTTTGTAAAGCGCAATATCAGAGGCACAACACCCTCTGTATTTAAGCTCGCCTGTCCAAACGGGCGAGGCGTCCGTATCAAGAAGCTGTGCTTTTCCGTTGTCATGCAGCAAAAAAACCTTACTGTTAGGCAGAACTATGGATTTAACCGTAATATAATTATAGCAAAGCGACGATACGGCTTTATAGTTATTACCGAACTTTGTAAGCAGGTAAATATTCTTCGCAACATCGGTAAAATGTCCGTTTTCAAACGAGAGCATTTTATAAGCTACTATTATGTTGTTTTCTATAATATCCTTGCGGTATGAAAAGATTATTCCGTCGGAAAGCGGCATAACCTCGAAAACATCACCCGAAAAAATCTGTTTCATCAGTAATCTCCGTTCTCGGTGCAGCGCTAAAGCTTTAAAGCACCGTCATCAAGCATTTTCTGTGCGCCCAAAAGAACGCCGGCGTGTGCGCTGTGAAAATTAAGTCCGCCCTGCATCCATGCGGCATACGGCTCACGCAACGGACCGTCAGCCGAAAACTCTATTGAAGCACCGAGTGTAAACGCACCGGCAGCCATTATAACCTCGTCATCGTAACCGGGCATGGGCGACGGTTCCGGAGTGACAAACGCATCTACCGGAGCGCCGCTTTGAATACCCTTGCAAAAAGCGATAAGCCCCTCTCTGCTGCCGAGGGTTATGCACTCTATAATGTCGCCCCGTTTTTCGTCATACCGCGGTGTAACGGCGTAACCGAGCTTTTCAAAAAGCCGTGAGGCATAAACGGCGGTTTTAAGCGCCTCGCCAACAACATGCGGCGCTGAAAAAAGCCCCATATAAAGCTCTCTGCTGTGACCTAATGTTGCGCCTACCTCACGCCCGACGCCGGGGCATGTAAGCCTTGCGGCGCATTTTTCAACAAGCTCATGCTTTCCTGCTATATATCCGCCCGTCGGTGCAATTCCGCCGCCCGGATTTTTAATAAGCGAGCCGGCGCACAAATCTGCGCCCACATCACACGGTTCTTTTGTTTCTGTAAATTCGCCGTAGCAGTTATCAACCATTATAACGGTTTCGGGGGATACTTCTTTTACCGCTTTACAAAGCTCTTCTATTACATCAACAGTAAGGCTTTTGCGTGTGCTGTAACCCCTTGAACGCTGAATATAAGCCATTTTATAATTATCGGCTTTAAGCGCCGCTTTTACGGCTTCGGTATCCGGCGTACCGTCGTTCTTCAGCTCGACCTGACGGTATTCAATGCCCATATCCGCAAGCGAACCGTCATTTTTGGAGTCTATTCCTATAACCCCTGTAATCGTATCATACGGTCTTCCTGTAAGGCACAGCATTTTGTCGCCGGGGCGCAGTATGCCGAAAAGGGCTACTGCAAGCGTATGTGTTCCGCAGGTGAAATTATGTCTCATAAGGGCGTCTTCCGCACCCATAACGCATGCCATTACCTTTTCGAGTATCTCTCTGCCCCTGTCATCATAGCCGTAACCGGTTGTGCCTGCCATATAGGACTCGCTTACGCCGTTTTTTATGTAGGCGTTAAGAACCTTTAGCTGGTTATACTCTGTTATGTTATCAATGCCCGAAAAAATCCGAGAACAATCGGCAAGTACTGTTTTGTCAAGCTGTAAAAGCTTTTCGTCGATATTAAAAAATTTATTTATATTCATTTATTAAAGCATACCTCTTATCAAGCTTTTTAAATCCGTATTTTTCATAAAATCCCGTTAATCCGTCACGGCAATAAGCAAGCACTGTTTTGCCGTAATTCTTTTTGATTATTCCGATAAGCGCCTTTTCGCCGAACCCCTTTTGTCGGCTTACTATTCCGGTTATAAGCGTATATCCGCCGGAGCTTAAAGAAACAGCGGCGCATTTATTCTTAATTCCGTAGTAATCGGCTTGTCCCATATTAAAACGGCGGCAGTAGTCAACGGCAAAATCGGGATAATTCGGCAGTGTAAATTCACTTATATCCAAAATATCGTACAAATCTCGGCTGTTAAGACAGTCCGAATCGGTATCACCCATAATGTCAGCCTGCCGCCGCATAAGATTTACGGTTTCGTTTGGTGCTAAACCGAGCTGAACGGCAGTATCGTAAGGACAAAAAATGCTTTTAGGGGATATTACTGCAATAAATTCACGCAGTTCCTCCGCATTTATATCGCCTTCGCTTATTACCATATCACATACCGAAAGGGATAAATAAGAAGCTTCGTCCTGCCGCCAAAAAAGCGTGTTTTTGTCACTCCCGTAGCAATCAAACAGACATTTGATTTTTAAAAATCCCAAATCTTCCGAACTGACTTCAGGTAAATCCGAAATAAGCTTTATCATTTAACAGTTCCGCCGCAAATGCCGGCAAGTATATATTTTGCCAATCTTTCGGCATTTTTAATATCTTCCTTATCGGCAACACAGGACGAAGAGTGTATATATCTGCATGGAACCGAAATGGCAACGGTTCTGACGCCGCCACGGCTTAAATGTATAGCCCCGGAATTATTACCGCCTGCAACTGCAGCC
>JAFOYI010000048.1 GCA_017391425.1 Clostridia bacterium
AGTTTGGTCTTACCTGACAGAGTGAAAAATCAAGGTGGAACCGTGCGTTTATTATTTTAAATTGCACCCTTGGTACGGCAATAAAGCTGTACTGAGGGTATTTTTATGCCGATTTTAGGAGGAATTTCAATGAAAATTATTTGTAAGGACGGCACTGTAAGAGAATGTGAAAATAAAGAAGAGGAGCTTCATGTTCTTCGCCATACGGCGGCGCATATAATGGCTCAGGCCATCAAGCGCCTCTATCCGCAGGCAGATTTCGGCTACGGACCTGCTACCGAAAAAGGCTTTTATTATGATGTTGATTTAGGCGATACAAAGCTTACCGACGAAGACCTGCCGGCTATTGAAGCGGAAATGAAAAAAATAGTTAAGGAAAATCTCCCCATAAAGCCTTTCATACTTCCGAGAGAAGACGCCGTAAAGCTTATGGAAGAAAGAAACGAAAAATACAAGGTTGAGCATATAGGCGACCTTGACGAAGATGCGGAAATAAGCTTTTACAAACAGGGTGAGTATATCGATATGTGTATAGGACCTCACCTCACCTATACAAAAGCGCTTAAAGCTTTTAAGCTTACAAACCTTTCGGGAGCTTACTGGAAAAACGACAAGAACAACAAAATGCTTACCCGCATAGGCGGCGTAGCATTCCCGAATCAGCAGGAGCTTGACGATTATCTCAAGCTGCTTGAGGAGGCTCAGCGCCGTGACCACCGCAAAATAGGTAAAGAAATGAACCTGTTTATGCTGTGCGAGGAGGGACAGGGATTCCCCTTCTTCCTGCCTAAGGGTATGGCTCTGAAAAACGCACTTATTGATTATTGGAGAGACATTCATTACCGTGACAACTATGTTGAGGTCTCAACCCCGATGATAATGAACCGCAAGCTTTGGGAAACGAGCGGTCACTGGGATCACTATAAGGATAATATGTACTCAACCGTGATTGACGACGAGACCTACTGCATAAAGCCGATGAACTGCCCGGGCGGTCTTATGGTATACCGAAGCCGTCCTCACTCTTATAAAGAACTGCCGCTCAGAATAGGTGAATTGGGTCTTGTTCACCGTCACGAATTAAAGGGCGCATTACACGGTCTTTTCCGTGTGCGTTGCTTTACTCAGGACGATGCTCATATATTTATGCGTCCCGACCAGATAACCGATGAAATTATGGGTGTTGTCCACCTTATAAATGAGGTTTACACCAAATTCGGATTTAAGTATTTCATTGAGCTTTCCACCCGTCCTGAAGACAGCATGGGAAGTGACGAAGACTGGGAGGCGGCAACTAACGGTCTTAAAGGCGCTCTTGAAAAACTCAATCTGCCTTATACAATTAATGAGGGTGACGGTGCTTTCTACGGTCCTAAGATTGACTTCCATCTTGAAGACAGTCTCGGCAGAACCTGGCAGTGCGGAACAATACAGCTTGATTTCCAAATGCCGCTTAATTTCGGTCTTGAATACACAGACGAAAAGGGCGAAAAACAGCGTCCGATAATGATTCACCGTGTATGCTTCGGCTCTATCGAGCGTTTTATAGGCATCATCACAGAGCATTTTGCCGGTAAATTCCCGCTTTGGTTAGCACCGACACAGGTAAAAGTTTTGCCTGTATCCGAAAAAACAGCCGAATATTCCGAAAAGGTATATGAGACTTTAAGAAAAGCCGGACTTCGCTGTGAGCTTGACAGCCGTAATGAAAAAATCGGCTATAAAATCAGGGAGGCTCAAAGCGTTGACCGTGTACCGTATATGCTTATACTCGGTGCAAAGGAATCCGAAGACGGTACGGTTTCCGTCCGCAACCGTGACACTGCCGAAACCGTTACAATGCCGCTTGAAGAATTTTTGGATATGGCAATTAAACAGAATAGAGACAGAACCTAAAAAAATACCTCTGCGATATCGCAGAGGTATTTTTTAATTTCCGCATTCAATGCTTATTCTGTTAAATATTTCAAGAATATCGTCTATTGACGCACTTTTCTTTTCTTCACCCTGCTTATCAAGAATTATCTGTCCCTTATCCATCATAATAAGCCTTGAACCGTATTCAACCGCATAGCGAAGATTATGCGTTACCATTATTGCCGTAAGTCTTTTTTCGGTTACGATTTTATTTGTAAGCTCCATAATGATTTCTGCGGTTTTAGGGTCAAGCGCCGCAGTATGCTCATCTAAAATAAGAAAATCTATCGGCGTTAAGGTAGCCATCAAAAGCGACACTGCCTGTCTTTGTCCGCCCGAAAGCGCCCCCATTTTTACATGGAGTTTATCTTCAAGTCCGAGTCCTAAAGCGGAAAGCTGTTCACGGTAAAAATCAAACCTTTTTTTATTAAGGGCAAACGAAAGACCGAACGGTTTACCCTTATTGTCCGCAAGCGACATATTTTCAAGTATCGTCATATTGGGACAGCTGCCCATCGCCGGATTTTGATAAACTCTGCCGATGTTTGCATAACGCTCGAAATCTTTTTTCCTGTTTATACATTTGCCGTTTATCAAAACCTCGCCGCCGTTTATCGGAATGCTTCCGCAGATAATGTTAAGCATAGAGGTTTTTCCGCTGCCGTTGCTACCTATTACCGAAACAAAATCTCCGTCGTTTACGGTAAAATTAAAATCGTCAAACAGGCACATCTCGGTGACAGAGCCGGGATTATAAATTTTGGAAATATTTTTAAGCTCTAACACTTTTTTTCACCGAGCCTTTCTCTATATTTCCAAGCACAAGTATCGCAAGGAAAAGCACTGCCGTTATAAGTTTAAGCAAATTAGCCGGAAGTCCGAGACTTATTGCAATTTGTATACACGCCTTGTAGACAACACTGCCGGCAATAACCGCCGTAGTTCCCTTAACAAAGCTCATTCTTTTAAATAGCGTCGTTCCTATTATAACCGCCGCAAGTCCGAAAACCATTTGTCCCGTTCCCATCATTGATGAAAAGGAACGCTGTTCATGGCAGACAACCGAACCCGAAAGCGCCACAAGCGCATTGGATAGCGAAAGACCGATAATCTTCATTCTTCCCATATCCTTTGCAAGGGTGGTTACAAGGGCATTATTGTCCCCCACAGCCTTAAGTAAAAAACCGTTTTTGGTTTTAAAATAAAGGTCAAGCAGTATTTTACACACTATCATTATTATAAGTGATACTATCAGCTTTCTTTGAATAAGCGTCAAAGAGCCTAAAACAGCCATTGTGGGGGCTGCGGTAAAGATTGTTTCGACACTTCTTGCAACAGAAAGGTTAGAACCGGCAATTTGCAGATTTATGGAAAAAAGCGCCGTCATTGTAATGATTCCGGCGAGCAAATCACGCACACGAAGTCTGACATGAATAAAGCCGGTAACAAATCCCGCAACGGCACCGACTGCAACCGCCGCCAACAGCGTTAAATAAGGATTAACGCCTTTGACAAGCAGAACAGCGGTCACGGCAGCCCCCAAAGGGAAGCTGCCGTCTACCGTTAAGTCCGGAAAATCAAGTATCTTATAGGTTATATATATACCGAATGAAAGCATCGCATATATAAAGCCTTGTGTTAATGTGCTTATTATTAAATCAAGCATTTTTTCTCTCCGAAAATATTATTTGCACTCTATCGCCTTATCCGAAATATCGGAGGGAACTGTAAGTCCCATAGCGGCAACTGCGTCAGAATTTACATAGGTGCTGTACTCGGTAACTGTTTCGTAAGGCATATCCGACGCCTTTTTCTCGCCCTTTAAAATCTGAGCCGCCTGTTTGCCTGCCATTTTGCCAAGCTCAATGTAATCAATACCGGCAGAAGCTACACAGCCCTTTTTAACCTGCTCAATTTCACTGCCGTATACCGGAATTTTAGCTGCGTTTGTCTTTTCAAGAATAGCCGAAAGTACGCCTACAACATTGTTATCGGTAAGGTTTGTAATGCAATCAACCTTTTTGTTTATAAGGGTATCTGCCGCCTGTGTTACGGAAGCCTGGTCGGCAACTCCTATTTCAACAATCTCAAAACCGTATTTATCGGCTTTTTCCTTATATTCCGCAATAGCTGAAACCGAGTTCGGCTCGCTTGTGGTATAAATAATGCCTATTGTTTTAGCGTCGGGCTGAATTTTTCTTATAAGCTCAAGCTGTGGGTCAACCGGCAGTTTATCCGAAACACCGGTAATATTGCCCTCTGTAAGATTTGCCTCTTTCGGGTCGGTAATTGCGTTGAATACAACCGGAATATCCTTATCCTCTGCCGCAGCGAAGCAAGCGGTTGCGGAGGGAGTTGCTATTGCGCACATAAGAGCTACATTTTTAGAAGAAAAGTTCTGCGCTATCTGTGTTGCGGTAGAGTTATCAAACGAAGCGTTTTGGTAATCAATCGTAAAATCCTTATTTTCTTCAAGTCCTGCCTCTTTAAGACCCTCTAAAAAGCCTTCACGGCAGTTATCAAGCGAAGCGTGCTCGCCGTACTGACTTATTCCGATAACCGGAACCTTTGATTCTTTCTTTCCGCATCCTGCGAAGCTTAAAGCTAAAAGAGCTACTGTTAATATTGCAATAATTTTTTTCATGGTAATTTTCTCCTTAATAGTTGTTTTCGTTTTTAATGTTCAAGAAAAATTACGCCATCGCCATCGTTTAGTTAATAAAATCATTGCCGTTGCCTCCGATAAAAAAAAGCCTTATCCCATAAAAATATGGGACAAGACTTGAAATCCTGCGGTACCACCCAAGTTGCCGGATAAACCGACCGCTCATTTCTTACACACCATTATGTAAGCCGTTCGGATAACGGGTACGGATCCCGTCGGCCGCTACTCGCTTTCGCTTTCGTGCCGCCCTCATAAGTCCATTCACAATACTCTCCGCCGCAGTATTTCCACCGTCAACTGCTCTCTAAACACATTAAGTAAAACTACTCTTCTTAATCACAGGTTTTTCTTTGTTGTGCCTATATTAACACACTGTTTTTTATTTGTCAAGTACTTTTTCTGAATTTTTTTCTTTTTTTATAACTACCCCGTCTTCCCTTGCTTTATCTGCAAGGTCAGCCCTGGCGTTTGAAAGCATAAGCTTAATACGGTTCTCTTGGTTTACCTTTGATGCGCCCGAATCGTAATCAATCGCCACTATATTCATATCGGGGTTCTTTTCTTTAAGGGGTTTCATCATACCTTTTCCGCATATATGGTTGGGCAGACAGCCAAACGGTTGTGTACAAACTATATTATGCACACCCTCGTCGTTAAGTTCAAGCATTTCCGCCGGCAACAGCCACCCCTCGCCCATTTTTGTACCGAAACCCATAAAATCCTGTATGAGCTCCATAGTATGTGATATAGGCGTTGGAGGAACAAAATTACCGTCCTCTTTCATAAGTTCGATAATTTCATTTTGTTGCTTTTGAAGATATTTGAAAACGAAATCAAGAACGGGCTTTCTGATTTTATGCAAACCGTAAAGCCATATATCGGTAAGGTTTGAGACAATGCAATACATAAAGAAATCAAGAAGTCCCGGAACCGTAACCTCAGCGCCCTCGTCTATTAAAAACTGTTCAAGATTATTGTTACCTAAGGGCGAATACTTAACATAGATTTCGCCTACAACGCCAACCTTAACCTTTTCCTCGTTTTTACGGGGTATTTCGGCAAAACGCTCTAACATCATTTTGCAGTTTTTCTTGACCTTTTTAAAGGATATTCCCTCAGTTTGCATTTTATCAGCCAAAAATGCCGTGAGTTCATCGGCAAGGCTTTCTGTTTCTCCTTTGCAAATTTCATACGGCTTGCACTGGTTCACAAGCGAAAGCAGCATATCGCCGTAAATGATAGCGTAAAAAAGTCTGTGCAGCATAGGAACGGTAAGCTTGAAGCCGGGATGCTTTTCAAGTCCGGCAAGATTAAGCGAAATTACGGGTACATAACCGTATCCCGCCCGTTCAAGCGCTTTTCTGAGCAAAAAAATGTAATTTGACGCACGGCAGCCGCCGCCTGTCTGGAAAAGTATCAGAGCAGTTTTACGGGGATCATATTTTCCTGATTTAAGTGCGTCTATAAACTGCCCTATTACAAGTATTGCAGGATAGCAGGTATCATTATGGACATATTTAAGACCCGTTTCTATTATCCTGTGTCCCGTGGTCTCAAGCAGCTCCATTTTATAGCCGTAGCTTGCAAATACCTTTAAAAATATTTTAAAATGGCGAGGAAGCATATTAGGAACAAGAATTGTATATTCCTTTTTCATTTCCTCGGTAAAAGGAATATATTTACGCTCTTCCACCCTTTTCTCTCCTTTCTTCAAGCGCCCCCATAAGAGAACGAAGCCTTATTTTAACGGCGCCTAAATTTGTTATTTCGTCAATTTTAATCTGTGTGTAGAATTTACCCTTGCTTTCAAGAATTTCACGCACTTCATCTGTTGTAATGGCGTCAACTCCGCACCCGAATGATACTAACTGCACAAGCTCTGTATCATCATGCTCAGCGGCATAGCGTGCCGCCCTGTAAAGTCTTGCATGGTATGTCCATTGGTTAAGCACCTTTACCGTAAACGGTTGTGCCAAACGGAAAACACTGTCCTCGCTTACCACTGCAAATCCGAGTGAATTTGCAAGCTTATCTATACCGTGGCCTATTTCCGAATCAATATGGTAAGGACGGCCTGCAAGTATCATAATCTTTTTACCGTGCTCTTTGGCATAGCTTATTGCACGGCTGCCCTCGTCACGCACGGCCTGCATATATTCATCATATTTATGTAAACCGTATTCCACAGCCGCTTTGACTTCGCTTTTTGTAATTCCGGTGTAAAATTTACTCAAATATAAATATAATTCACGGGTAAGCTCTTTTTTACTGTTGATATTAAGATACGGATATAAGAATTTTACCTTTGAAAGTTCTTCAACATTGCCCTTTAAAAGCTCCGAATAATAAGCGACAACAGGACAGTTATAATGGTTATCGGTCATTTTTTCGTCCATATTATAAGTAAGGCAAGGGTAGAAAATTGCGTCTACGCCCTCTGCAATTAGTGTTTCAATATGACCGTGCATAATCTTTGCCGGATAGCATGCGGTATCGGACGGTATTGAGAATTGACCCTTTTCGTATATCCGCCTTGTAGACATCGGCGATACCTTAACGCAAAACCCGAGCTTTGTAAAAATTGCGTGCCAAAGCGGTAAAAGCTCATACATACCGAGAGCCAGCGGCATACCCACAGTACCTCTTGTACCGTTTTCGGATTTAAGCGAGGTAAGATAATTCCGCTTAAATTCATAAAGATTAGGCAGTTGCTCCTCCGTTACGCTCTTTCCGAGACCCTTTTCGCACTGATTGCCCGAAATAAATTTCTTACCGTCACCGAAGGAATTAACGGTGAGCCTGCAATGGTTTGTGCATCCGTTGCAAACGGCAGATTTCGCAGTATGGCTGAAGCTTTTTAAGGCTTCCCTGTCAATTATAGATGATTTTTCGATACGCTTTGAATAAAGCGCCGCACCGTAAGCGCCCATAAGTCCTGCAATGGACGGACGGATTACGGAATGACCTATTTCTCTTTCAAATGCACGCAGTACCGCATCATTATAAAATGTGCCGCCCTGAACAACTATTTTTTCACCGAGTTCTGCTGCAGAAGACGCCCTGATGACCTTATAAAGCGCATTTTTAACAACGCTTATTGAGAGTCCGGCAGAAATATCCTCAACCGTTGCACCGTCCTTTTGAGACTGCTTAACAGATGAATTCATAAAAACGGTACACCGACTTCCGAGATCGACCGGAGCTTTACCCTCAAGTCCCTTAGCGGCAAAATCCTCGATAGAATATCCCATTGCCTTAGCAAAGGTCTCAAGAAAAGAACCGCAGCCCGAAGAACACGCCTCGTTAAGCATAATGCTGTCGATAGCACCGTTTCTTATTTTAAAGCACTTAATATCCTGCCCGCCTATATCAAGGATAAATTCAACATCAGGCTCAAAGTACTTTGCGGCAGTATAATGCGCAATGGTTTCAACAAGTCCCATATCTACCGAAAAGGCATGCTTAATAAGCTCCTCACCGTAGCCTGTTACGGCGGAACCTGCAATTTCAATTCTGTCGCCGCACAGATTGTATATTTCATTTAGCTGTTCACGGACTATCTCAACGGGATTGCCTTTATTCGACGCATAATACGAATAGAGAATTTCGTTTTTATCGCTTAAAAGACAAAGCTTTGTGGTAGTCGAACCGCAGTCTATTCCGAGATATGCCTTACCGCAGTAGGTTTTAATATCCGCACTTTCAACAGACGATTTTTTATGGCGTTCTTTAAATTCATTATACTCTTCCTCGTTGGAAAAAAGCGGTTTCAATCTGCCCTTTCCGGAAGAAACATTAGCCGCCTTTTCAACTAAGGCTAAAAGCTCGTCCGCAGTAAAAAGCTCCTGCTGCTGTTCTGCATAATAAGATGCCCCGAGTGAAACGGCAAAACGGGCATAATCCGGAAATACTGCATTTTCATCGCTTAATCTAAGGGTTTCTTTAAATCTAAGTCCCAACCCCTTGCAGTAATAAAGCGGACCGCCGAGGAAAAGAACCTTACCATCGATTTTTCTGCCCTGTGCCAAGCCGGCAATAGTTTGATTTACTACCGCCTGATAGATGCTTGCCGCAATATCCTCTTTCCGTGCACCCTGATTTAAAAGCGGCTGAATATCCGTCTTTGCAAAAACGCCGCATCTTGAGGCAATGGGATACCGCCTGCCGGCATTAAGGCTTAATTTATCAAGCTCATCAACGGTTATATTAAGCAGGGTTGCCATTTGGTCAATAAAAGCGCCCGTGCCGCCGGCACAGGTGCCGTTCATTCTTTCGTCAATACCACCGTCAAAGAAGATTATTTTTGCATCCTCTCCGCCGAGTTCAATAACGCACGAGGTGTCAGGCTCCTTAAGCTTTACAACCTGAGCCGTAGCAAAAACCTCCTGCACAAACGGTATATGCGCAGCCTCGGCAAGTCCAAGCCCCGCAGAGCCGGAAATCGCAGTCTTTATAAGGCTATCGCCCGTTATTTGACGAACAAGCTTTAAAAGCTCCGCTGTTTTTTCCCTTACCTGAGAAAAATGGCGTTCATAGCGCTCAAGTAATATATTGTCGCCTTTTCGCAAAACAACCTTTGCAGTTGTAGAGCCTATATCAATTCCGAGTGCATATTCAAAATCGGATTTTTTAGCGTCCATTTCGTTTAAATTCCTCCATAGTGCCTGAATCTCGCAATCTACAAGCATTTCACATTATTATACTATAAAATCTGTGAAAAAACAATAAACAAAATATAAATAAAAAAGTCGCCTTGCAGAAAAGCAAAGCGACTGAAAGAATAAGCTTATTAATCCTTTTTAAAGAAATTGATAACATCGCTGTAGCTCTCATCATCAGAGTTGTTTCCGAGAATGGAGGCTAAATCGTTGTTCTTTTCCTCTTTCTTATCGTCACCGAGACCTGTTGCAACAACAGTTACACGGATAGTATCTTCAAGTGTATCGTCAAGCTGAGCACCCCAGATAATTGTTGCGTCCGGATGAGCCATATCCGAAATAATTGAAGATGCAAGCTCAACCTCTTCAAGGCCGATATCCGAAGAGCCTGTAATGCTGATGATAACACCACGGGCATTTTCCATGGAAGTCTCGATAAGAGGACTGCTGATTGCGGTTCTTGCCGCCTGCTCAGCCTTGTCACGGCCGGTAGCAACGCCAACGCCCATATGAGCATAGCCTGCGTCCGCCATAATTGACTTAACATCGGCAAAGTCAAGGTTAACAAGAGCGGTAACATTGATAAGCTCTGAAATGCTCTGAACGCCCTGACGAAGAACATCATCGGCAATATCAAACGCATTTTTGAAAGTAATCTTCTGTTCTGAAACGAATTTAAGACGCTCGTTCGGAATTACAACAAGGCTGTCTACCTGCTCACGGAGAGCAGCGATACCTGCCTCTGCCTGAGTCATACGCTTTTTACCCTCAAAAGCAAAAGGCTTTGTAACAATACCTACTGTAAGTATGCCAAGCTCCTTAGCTATGCCGGCAACGATAGGAGCGGCACCTGTTCCGGTTCCGCCGCCCATACCTGCGGTAATGAAGATCATATCGGCACTGCGGATAGCTGCAGCAATTTCGTCACGGGATTCCTCTGCTGCGGCTCTGCCGTTGTCCGGATTTCCGCCTGCGCCCATACCGGAAGTGGTTTTATCGCCTATCTGTATTTTCTGATTGGCTTTAGACTGAATTAAAGCCGCCTTATCTGTATTAACAGCAATAAACTCGACGCCTCTTACGCCTGCGTCAACCATGCGGTTTACGGCATTTCCGCCGCCGCCGCCTACGCCGACAACCTTAATTTGTACGACATTCTCTTGTTCTTCTGCAACTTCAAATGGCATTTTGAATTCCTCCGTATTTATGTAAAATCTGAATTATACAGTATCACTTATTATGATAATACCATATATCTTTTTAAATTTCAACACTTTTTATTACATTCCTGTAATTTTTTTTATTATGTCAAAAAAACGCCTGAAAACAAGGCTTTATATGCAAATTTTGACTATTCGACTTCTCCCTCTACAAAGCTTCCCTCTGTATTTGAGGTGCTCCACATACTGAGTTTAATCGTGCCTGTTTTCGATTGGTCAATATTCTTTATCATCCCTGCTAAATGTGCGAATTTATTTTCAAGACTGTTGGATGTTCCGAATTCAACGGCAAATCTACCCTCTGCTTTAATCTTTAAATCAAGCTCATCGGTAATGTCAATTCTGTTGAGGGTTACTTTGTATTCATCGGCAAGACTTTTGATTTTTTCAATCAATCCCCCGCTTTTGTTATCCTTGTACTGCACATCCTCGCCGACCTTAAATTCTGCACCGTCTGCCAAAATCATCAAACAGCCTTCGGGCGGCTCGTCATAGCAGTTAAGAATATGCCAGCTTTTGCTCACTGCATAATATTTGTCATCTGCTGTAAAACAAGCATATTCTTCTGCGTCTTTTACCTTTATATTTAAGGTTCCGGGCAATTTGCGGTTAATTTCTATCTTTTCCAAGTAGGGAAGTTTTTTATTCAAAACAGTTATATCGGCTTTTGCTCTGAAAAGGTTGTCGCCTTTTTCAATGCTTGCCGCTTCAAGTATTTGCTCGGCGGAATATTTGTTACTTCCGCTAACGGGAATTTGTTCTATCGGGAATAGCACCGTAACAGAAAGCACCGCAAATACGGCTATTGCCGCAACAAGCAGAAAAATCAGAAATATTTTAATGCGGCGGCGCCTGATTTTCCTCTGTCGCAGTTTTCTTTTGCGTGTAAATTCATCATTTATTCTTTCATTCTTCACGCTTTTTTCACTCCGTTTATTCTTTCTTTACCTGTGCGCCCAAAGCCGCAAGATTACCGGTTATATCATCGTAACCACGCTCGATATGATGTATTTCGCCTATCCTTGATTCGCCTACGGCGGCAAGCGCCGCAATTACTATAGCGGCTCCTCCCCTTAAATCGGTAGACTTGCAGTCGGCGGCGGAGAGTCTGTCTACACCCTCTATAACGGCAATTTTGCCTTCGGTTTTGATTTTTGCGCCAAATCTTTTCAGTTCATCAACATATCTGAAACGGTTTTCGAATATATTTTCTACAAATACCGATGTTCCGTCCGCTTTGCTTAAAAGTGCGGTAGCTATCGGCCCTGCATCAGTAGGAAATCCGGGATATACAAGACTTCTTACCGTCGGAACACGGCAAAGTCTTGAGGGGGCCTTAATCTTTATCGACTTACCGCTTATATTCACCCTACATCCGGTTTCCTTAAAAAGCCAGAGTACAGACGCCATATGAGGCGGCATTGCATTTTTAAGTATCAATTCTCCGCCTGTTATTGCGGCGCAAGCCATATAAGTCGCCGCAACAATTCGGTCGGGTATAATAGTATGCTCTGTGCCGTTAAGACTCTTTACTCCCTGTATTCTTACCGTATCCGAACCGCAACCGTTAATTCTTGCACCTGCACGGTTCAGAAAATCCGCAAGATCGCTGATTTCCGGTTCCTTTGCGGCTCCGTGAATTACAGTGTCGCCCTCTGCGGTTACAGCCGCCAAAATTATATTTTCGGTAGCGCCTACGCTTGGAAAATTTAATGTAATTTCCGCACCTTTAAGTCCGTCCTCGGCGATACAGTTTAAATATCCGTGTTCTTCGCACACGGTGACGCCCATTTTTTCAAGCGAGGAAAGATGCAAATCAATCGGTCTGGGGCCCAATTCGCAACCGCCGGGACTGCTTATTACCGCCCTGCCGGTTCTGCCTATCATAGCGCCCAAAAAAACAACCGAGGAACGCATTTCACGCATAAGCGTATCGGGTATATCGTAATTACAGGCAGAAGTACCGTCGGTAATTACGGTGCCGTTTTCATTTTTGCAACGGCAGCCGAGATGCGATAGTATTTTAAGCGAAGTATCAACATCCGAAAGCTTTGGACAGTTATGTATCACACATTCGCCGTTACAAAGCACGGTTGCCGCAAGCACGGGAAGTACGCTGTTTTTTGCTCCCTGAACGCTTAATTCTCCGCAAAGCCTGTTTCCGCCGGTTATAACGATTTCAGACATTATTTGCACCCTCTCACAGTAAAACTTTTCTCACAGTTCATACTATGCGAGTAAAGGAGAAATGTCACGCCTCGGTATATAATTGCATTAAAACATCGTATATTCTTTTATTAGCGTCGGCAATTGCGTGCTTTTTGGCGTTGGTGCCCATTTTTTCAAGCAGGGGTTTATTCTCGATTATATCAAGCACCGCTTTAATAAGGCTCTCCCCAGTGAGGTCTTTTTCCTCAAGAACCTCGGCGACACCTGCATTTTTAAGTGTCATTGCGTTGTGGTACTGATGATTTTCCGCAACATACGGAGAAGGTATCAGGATAGAGGGTTTGCCAAGACAAGAAAGCTCGCTCAGAGTTATGGCGCCTGCTCTACATATAACAAGATCTGCCGCCGCCATACAAACATCCATATCGGATATATATTCCCTGACATCAATCATTTTTGAAAGCTCAATATCCTTTAAAGCCTCCGTCATAGCGTGAAAGCCTACCTTGCCTGTTGCGTGTATATGGTAAAACCTTTCGCTGCCGTTATGGTGTTTTATCAGTTCCGTTACCGCCTCATTGATTCTTCTTGCTCCCAAAGAGCCGCCGAAGGAAAGTATAAGCGGACGGTTATCAAGTCCCAGTCTCGCTCTAGCTTCCTCACGGTCCATCTTCAACAGCTCTTCCCTTACGGGATTGCCGGTTATAATCGGCTTTTTTGCAAGCTTCAGATATTTTTCTGCCTCAGGCATGGCAAGCATTACCCTGTCGGCTTTGTGTGCAAGCATTTTTGTTGTAACTCCGGGGAAAGCGTTTTGCTCATGGATTGCGGTTTTAAAGCCGAGCCTGTGTGCCTCACGCAATACAGGACCGCTTACGAATCCGCCCGTACCAACAACCAAGTCGGGCTTTATTTCCCTGAGTATTTTTTTCGAATCAATGGAAGATGTGACCGCTTTTCTGACAGCTTTAATATTCTTCTCAATATTTTTTACGGTTATTTTACGCTGAAAACCTGCGACATCAATGGTTCTGAAATCATATCCTTTCTCCGGGACAAGCTTTGCTTCAAGCTTATCTGCCGTTCCTATGTAGGAAATTTCGGCGTCCGGATGCCGTTCTTTAATATATCCGGCAACCGCAAGTGCCGGATTGATATGACCCGCAGTTCCGCCGCCGGCAAAAAGAATTTTCATTTTTTCACTCCCAATTACGATTTTTCGATTGCGGCTCCCCTTGAAACCGAAAGAACTATTCCCATTTCGGCAAGAAGAATTAAAAGTGATGTTCCGCCGTAGCTGAAAAACGGCAGGCTTATACCTGTATTAGGTATGGTGTTTGTAACAACCCATATGTTAAGCATAGCCTGAAGTCCCACCTGAAAGGTAAGACCCAAAGCAAGCAGTGAACCAAACTTATCCTGCGCACGCATAGCTATTGTAAATCCACGCCATACAAGCAAACAGAAAAACAGTATTATTACGATAGCTCCCACAAGTCCGAGTTCTTCGCACACAATGGCAAAGATAAAATCGTTGTGGGGTTCGGGAAGCCACAAATACTTTTGTCTTGACTGACCTATTCCCCTGCCGAGTATTCCGCCGGAGCCTATTGCCAAAAGGGACTGAATAGTCTGAAAGCCTTTATATTTAGCGTCCGCCCATGGGTCAAGCCAATATTTAATACGGTCAGAGCCGTAGCTTATAATTCCGGTTGCTATTGCCAGCACTCCGCCGCCGGCACCTGCTATCACACCGCCTATAATGTAGCGTTTCTGAAGTCCGCCGACAACAAGCAAAACAATACCTATTGCAAAAATCAGCACGGTAGCGGACAAATGCGGCTCAACAACAACAAGAACACACGGAATACCCAAAAGCAAAACAAGAAAAGCCACAAATTTGAAGCTTTTCATCTGTTTATAGTTTGCCGCTATTAAAGAAGCAAACAGCAAAATAACGGCAAATTTTGCAATTTCTGACGGCTGAAAATTTATAGGTCCTATAACTATCCACCGTTTAACATCTTTACCTTTAAGCATAGGCGGAAGTATTTTTACTATTGTAAGCAAGCCTATTGAAACAATATAAAGCACCCAAGCAAATTTGCGCCAAAAATGATAATCTATTTTCGAAATCACAAGCATTACAGCCACACCGACCGCCGCAAAAAGCGCCTGCCTTGAAATAAACTTATAACTGTTGCCGTATTGCTCATACGAAAATGCATAGCTTGCGGAAAAAAGCATCACAAGGCCCGTTGTAAGCAAAATAAGTACAAGAGCCAAAAAGGTTATATCAAGCTTACCGTTTAACGGCTCGGACTTTTTCTTTTTTGCCATGCTTTTCCCTCCGAATCATTTTACCAATTAAATATTAACGGCAGCAACGCAACTGTGCAGCCTACCGCCGCTATAAGCGAAAACACCAAAACGACCTTTTGCTCCGACCATCCGCACATTTCAAAATGATGATGAAGCGGTGCCATTTTGAATATCCGTTTTTTGGTTTTTTTGTAATAAGCAACCTGAATAATATCAGAAAGTGCCTCAAGAAAATATGTTACTCCGGCAAATATCAGTAAAACAGGTCTGCCGATGCCGAATGATATTGCAACAACCATTCCGCCTAAAAACATAGAGCCCGTATCGCCCATAAATACCTTTGCCGGTTTTGAGTTCCAAACTATAAATCCGACGCAGGCGCCTGCAAGTGCGGCTGACGCCGTATTCATACCCGAATTGTAAAGAAAGCCGGAGCCTAACATAAAAGCACAGGCAACCACAAGCGTAACGGAGGACGCAAGCCCGTCAACTCCGTCGGTCAGATTAACCGCATTTGTAAAGCCGTATATAAACATAAGCGCAATCGGCCAAAAAAGTAACCCAAAGCCTCTTGTTATTTCAATATCGCCTATAAATGGTACAGTTGTGGTTTTCATTCCCGACAGGCAAAGCGTTGCAAGGTACGCCGCCGCAATAAGCAGCTGTAAAAAAGTTTTTTGCCGTGCGGTAAGACCTAAATTGCGCTTTTTAACAACCTTAATATAATCATCCATAAAGCCGACAGCCGACATACAAAGTGCCATAAACACGCCTGCAAGCAATACCGAAAGACGGTATCTGTCATGCATTTCAAAGGCAAATCTGCCGTTAATAACAGCCGAATAAGCGTAGGAAACACAAAGCGACAAAATTACGCCGGCAATCATCATAAATCCGCCCATTGTCGGTGTTCCCTGCTTTTCTTTATGCCATTTGGGACCTATATCAAGAATAGTCTGCCCAAAATGCAGCTTCTTTAAATACGGAATAACAATATATCCCAAAAGTGCCGTTACCGCAAACGCAACCGCCGCCGCTATTACAGATGTAAAGTCTTTCATTTTATCTCTCATTCCCCTTTACGGTTTACTTAAAAATCAGTTGAGTTCTTCAAGAGCCTCAGCCACAACTTCTCTCTCATCAAGATGTATTGTACCTGTTTTTAAAATCTGATAGGTTTCGTGCCCCTTACCTGCAAGTACCACTATGTCATCCGGCAAAGCTATTGAAATAGCATATTTAATAGCCTCAATACGATTTTCAATTACCTTATAAGGCGTTGCACTGCCTTTCATTCCCTCTAAAATATCTTTAATGATAGCACCCGGTTCTTCAGTGCGGGGATTATCGCTTGTAACTATGGCAAAATCGGCAAAATGAACCGCAATATTTCCCATTATCGGGCGTTTTGTCTTATCACGGTCTCCTCCGCAGCCGAACACGACAATAAGACGGTTTTTCTTGCATTCACGGAATGTTGAAAGTATATTTTTAAGACCGTCCGGCGTGTGTGCATAGTCAATTATAACAGTAAAATCCCTGCCTGTCGGCACTACCTCTGCTCTGCCCTTTACACCGTGCATTTCGGCAAGTGCGGAAGCAACAGTAGAAAGCGGTATTCCGATTTCCACAGCACAGGAAACCGCACACATTGAATTATAAACCGTAAATCTGCCGCCGGTGTTGACCTTAATATGCTCAATGTCGGTATCGCTTACAAATTCATAATCAACTCCGGCAGGATGATAATTAATACCCTTGGCGCTGTATGTCGAGTCATTACCTGTTGAATAGGTTACCACATTACATTCAAGACCCTCCGCAATTTTTCCGGCATATGGGTCGTCACTGTTTATAATTGCGGTCTTGCACATCTTAAACAGCTTTTTCTTTGCGTTAAGATAGTTTTCCATTGTGATATGGTAATCAAGGTGATCCTGCGTAAGATTGGTGAACATAGCCGCCTCAAAATTAAGCCTGTAAACACGGCACTGGTCAAGTGCGTGTGATGATACCTCCATTATAACATATGTGCAGCCCTTTGCTTTCATAAGTGCAAAAAGCGAATTAAGCTCGTAAGCGTTGGGCGTGGTGTTATGCGTTGCGATTATCTCATCGCCTATCATATTCTGGATAGTTCCGATAAGACCGACCTTATATCCGGCTTTTTCCAATATGTTTTTAAGCATATAAGTAACCGAGGTTTTCCCGTTAGTTCCCGTAACACCTAAAAGCTTAAGAGAATTTGCAGGCTCTCCGAACCATTTTGCACACATATCGGCATAGGCTGCGTGCGTATCGGGTACGATTATCTGGTTTTCTGTGCCCGTATCCCTTTCCGCTATAATAACGCAGGCTCCCGACTTAACAGCGGTCTCTGCGTAGCTGTGACCGTCTGACACGGCTCCGACTATACATACAAACGCATACCCCGGCTTTACCTGCCTTGAATCACAGGTTATACCGGTAATTTCTAAGTCGCCAATACCGTTTTTACACTCTATCAAATTACTTAGTTTCATTTTTTCTCCTTTTCTACCCGTCAACTACCGTTTCATCACCGAAGTAAACCGTCACAACCGTTCCCGGGTCAACACTCTCGCCTGCATTAATGCTCTGCTTATACGACTTAACACCGCCCGTTGTTGAATTTCCTGCAAATTCTATATTAATTCCGGCATTTGCGGCGGCGGCGTTAACCTCGGACGCTGTAAATCCCGTAAGATTCGGTACCGTAACCTTTTCCGTTCCCGTGTCTTCGGTATACAGAATAACTATTCCGCCCGATATAACCTTGCTCCCGGCTTCGGGAAGCTGTCTTACAACACTATCACCGGATCCGACAACCTTATATTCAAGCTTAGCTGCCGTAACCTTACCTTTAGCTTCGGATATATCGTTTCCGACAGTATCCGGAACAGTAAACGAAAGCTTTTTAAGCTCTTCGTCCGTATAGCTCGGTTCATAGCCGAGATACGGCAATATATCGCCCATTATCTGTGAGTTTACCGGGGCGGAAATAAGTCCGCCGTAGTATTTATCACCCTTAGGCTCGTCAAGCATTACATAAACGGCAATTTCAGGTTTTTCTATCGGTGCTACCGTAACGCAGGAGCCGATATACAACGCCTTGTCACCCGTTGCAAGAATTTTAGATACCTTTTGCGAGGTTCCCGTTTTTGCTCCTATATTATATCCTGCCACAAGGGCGTTTTTTGCGCCGTTTTCCGAAACATACTGCATAAGACTGCGCATTGTAGCCGAGGTCGACTCAGACACTACCTGTCTTTTATAAGATGATGATGCGGTTTCCGCAACCTTTCCCTCGGAATCAAGCTTTTTTTCAACCAAATGCGGCTGGACGAGATATCCGCCGTTAACAGCGGCGGCAACTGCCGAAATAAGCTGTATCGGGGTAACGTTAAAGGTCTGACCGAAGGAAGAAGACGCAAGCTCAACCGGTCCCATTTTTTCTTCCTTATGGTATGTGGATGTAGCCTCACCGGGCAAATCTATTCCCGTTTTTTCGGTCAAACCGAATGCCTTAAAATACTTTGAAAATGTAGGCACGCCTATAAACTGACCGATAGTGATAAACGCCGGGTTACAGGAATTTGATATTGCCTCCATAAGATTCTGTGTGCCGTGACCGCCTGCTTTATGGCAGTGATATGACTGACCGGCAACCGAAGCGTGGCCGTTACAGTAAAAGCTTGAATTATTATTTATAAGATTTTCTTCTATTGCAATAGACGCCGTTATAACCTTAAAAACAGAGCCGGGCTCCATTGTGTCCGAGACCGCCTTATTACGCCATTGGCGGTTCATCAGCTCGCTTTTAATGTTTTTCTTTTCTTCTTCGCCCTCTGTAGCGTCTACCTTAGCCTGATCCTCTGCCGAAATCGTAAAAGGCTCATTCGGGTCAAAATCACCCTTAACCGCCATTGCAAGTACGGCGCCCGTGTTTACATTCATAACAACGGCAGCACCACGCTCGGCTATCTGGTTTTCGGCAATAGCAGCCTCAAGGTACTTTTCAGCCGTATACTGAATATAAGAATCAAGAGTAAGAACCAACGATTTTCCCTTTACGGCATCCTCAACCTTTTCATAGGAAAGCTGCATATCCGCACCCACGGCATTTTTAGCGGCGACAACACGGCCGGCAATACCGGTTAAATCGTTATCGTAATAGCTCTCTATGCCGGCAAGCCCCTGATCGTCTGAGCCTACAAAGCCGAGAACCACCGACGCTAAATTTTCATTGGGATAATATCTCTTTGTCGTCTCGTCAAGACCGATATATTTTACAAGAGCCAGTTTCTCATTGTCAAGAATAAACTGTCTTATTTTGTCGGCGACTGTTTTATCTATTTTTTTCTTAACTATAACATAGTAAGAATTCTTTTCCGTATAACCGTATACGGTATCGTAATCAAGCTCCAAAATTTCGGAAAGTCCCGTCGCAATGGTCTTTTTTACGGTTTCCGCCTCATTTTCATCCTTAAGCTGTTTGATTCCGTTTGGTGTTATGTAAACCGTCCATGCCGGAGAGCTTGTGGCAAGTATTTGCATATTTCGGTCATAAATATCGCCTCTGGGTGCAGTAACAAGACTATCGTAAAGCTGCTGTTCAGAGGCTTTGTTCTGGTATTCCTCGCCCTTTATTACCATAATGTTAAAAAGGCTTATTCCCGAGACTATCGAAAGCGAAAGAATAAGCGAAACCATTATTACAATTATTCTTGTAACCATTGTTTTACCCGGTTTTACGGTCATAGCTATCGCTCCCTTCACAATATCCGAATACGAGAGTCGGCAAAACAACTCTCGTACTTCTTTATTCAGCGTTCACACTGATAATTATATTAACATCACCACGGTGTTTATTACTCCGCAGTATCAACACTTCCGTCCGATTTAACGGCTTTATCCTTATCGTTTACTCTTATATACTTAACATTTTCTTTTTCCATCTTACGCATACCTAGTTGAGTGGCCTCAAGCTCAAGATTTGCATAAGAAATTCTTCTCTGCATTTCCATTTCAAGACTTGTTTTTTCACTGTCAAGCTCTGTAATTACAGATTTTACCTCGCTTATCTCGTTATTAACTTCGTTAATTTGAAGTCTGAGCGCTATATTTCCGCAAAGACCTGCCAATATAAATACGGCGGTCATTATGAGTCCTGCAGGAGAAGCAAGTCTTCTTGCAGCGGCCTTAGTGCGTTTTCTTGAACGCTCGGCGGTTTTCGGCATCACAACAATATTATCACGATTATCCGGAACCCTTGCAGGCTTTGGACTGAACATTTCAAAATCGTATGCTAAACTGTCGTTATAATACTTTATATTATCCATTGCTTTCTCCTTCTTCTCAGTTCTTAATTATTACACGCAGCTTTGCGCTTCTGCTCCTTTGATTGGCGCTTAGCTCTTCCTCGCTCGGTTCTATAGGCTTGCGTGTTTTCAGGTGACCTGCCGGTGTTCTTCCGCATACACAAACAGGAAAATCAGGCGGGCAAATACAGCCTGTACAGTATTCTTTGAATTTTTGTTTTACCATTCTGTCTTCAAGCGAATGGAATGTGATTATCGCAAGGACTCCGTCCTTATTTAAAAGATTAAATGCATTATCAAGGGCAGCGGCAAGAGACTCAAGTTCTCCGTTTACGGCAATTCTTACAGCCTGAAAGCATTTTCTTGCAGGATGACCGTCTCTGCGCATTTTTGCCGGAACAGCGGAGGCTATAATTTCCGCCAGTTCAAGGGTCGTGGTTATCGGCTTTTTTTCTCTTTCATTTACTATTCGGTTTGCTATTTTATAAGAAAACCTTTCTTCACCGTATTCCCTGAATATCCGTTCAAGCTGTTGTGCTGTGTAGGTATTAATTATATCGGCGGCAGATACGCCGCTTTTGCTCATTCTCATATCAAGCGGTGCGTCCTGTCTGTAAGAAAAACCTCTCTCGGCGTTATCAAGCTGATAAGAGGATACTCCCAAATCAAGCAAGATACCGTCTGCAAAAGAAACTCCCTGCTCTTTAAGCACCGTATCCATTTCACTGAAATTGCTTTCTATAACCGTTGCCGGATAACCCTTGAGTCTTTCCGTAGCTGTTTTCACAGCGTCCGGATCACGGTCTAACGCATACAGATGACCTGTTGTAAGTCTTTTCGCAATTTCACTCGAATGACCTGCACCGCCGGCAGTGCCGTCAACATAAATCCCGGTAGGTTTTATATCAAGCGCCTCTATCGTTTCATTAAGCAAAACGGATTTATGTAAAAATTCCATCAGAAATTAAGCTCCTCAACAATAGACGCAATGGATTCCGGAGTGTATTCCGCATTCTCTGCGTTCCAAAGCTCGGTATTCCATATTTCAAGGTTAGTGTCCATACCTATTATGTGAGCCTCGCCCTCAAGCTGTGCGTATTCACGCAAAACAGGCGGAATAAGTATTCTTCCCTGCGAATCAAAGTCTATATTGAATGCACCGTCATACAAAAAGCGTTTTACGGCGCTTGACTTCGCACTCGGGAGAGTACCTATTTTCTCAACAAGCTTGTCCCACTCCTCAGCGGAATAAACACAGAGACAACGCTTGCCGTAAATTCCTCGGCAAATCATAAAGCCGGAGCCCAGCTCCTCACGAAGCTTTGCAGGAATGAAAACCCTGCCCTTTTTATCAATGTTGTGTTGATAGCCGCCAAAAAGCACGATTTTCACCTCTTTCGCTCCACTTTAATGCACTTTAATGGTTTTTTACTCCACTTTTCACCACTACGATTGTATTATAAGCTCTGCAAAAGAAAAAATCAAGCAATTTTTTAAAGTTTACATAATTTTTTTCAAAAAAGTTTTTTAGCGGTGTATAAACTGAACACGGCAGTGAATAATTTGACCTTTAATTTGCAAACTAATTGACAAAAAAAATCACCGGAGTATAATTAAATCAATATGAAAAATGATGCTTTTTCGGATTTTGCCGTAAATACGGCAGAACATTCAAGACTTTTAAAAACAGCGCAATATATCCAGCACGGAAACACCTCATGCTTACTGCACAGCATTGCCGTAGCGTACTTTTGCTACCGCTTATCGGTGAAATTCAACTTTTTAAAATTGCATCGACGAGAGCTTGTACGGGGTGCGCTTTTGCATGATTATTTTTTGTATGACTGGCACATCCCCGATAAAAGCCGTCCCCTGCACGGCCGTTATCATCCGAAAGCGGCTTATAGAAATGCGGCGGAGGATTTTGCACTGACGCCGATAGAAAAGGATATCATAAAAAAGCATATGTTTCCTCTTACGCTTACGCCGCCCGCCTGCCGTGAAAGCGTGTTGGTATGTATTGTGGACAAGATATGCTCTGTTTATGAGACATTCAAGAAAAACGCATATAAAAGCAGTCCGATATACACTGTATTTAATAAGATAAGGAGCAGCAAAAAATGAATTATTTAAAAGAACCCGAGCGAGTAACTCCCGTTTTGCGTGAATACCAAACGGTAGTCGCCGGCGGAGGAATAGCCGGAATTTCCGCAGCGCTTGCCGCCGCAAGAAACGGTGCAAAAACACTGCTTATAGAGCGTGAATTTATGCTCGGCGGACTTGCCACAGCCGGTCTTGTAACAGTATATCTTCCCCTTTGTGACGGAATGGGCAGGCAGGTCAGCTTCGGTATAGCGGAGGAATTATTACGGCTTTCCGTAAAACACGGGTATGAGGGCAAATACTGTCCCGAATGGTTAAACGGCGGCACAAGAGAAGAACGCCGTAAAAAGCGCTTTGAGGTTCAGTATAACCCTTATGTATTTGCAATAGAGGCGGAACAGCTTTTAACTTCAGTCGGTGTTGACATACTCTACGGAACCGCAGTTTGCGACGCAATAACGGAAAACGGCAGAATAACTCATTTAATAGTCGAAAACAAATCAGGCAGGAGTGCCGTCAGCCTTAACAGCGTTATAGACACTACGGGTGACGCAGACATTTGTAAATTAAGCGGTGAAGACACGGCGACCTTCGGCCAGGGCAATGTACCGGCAGCATGGAGCTATGTTACCGAAAAAGGCAAGTTTAATTTAAAACAGCTCGGTGCCTGCGATATTCCCGATTCACAAAAGACAAAGGAACAGCTGAATGTAGCTAAATCGTCACTGCGGTTTACGGGGCTTGACGCCGACGAACTGACAAATCTTGTTAAGTATTCACACAAAACTCTGCTTAATAACTTTTTGAGCGGCGGCGGAGTATCTCCCGAAAGGACCGTATCAAGCATAGCTACTATACCGCAAATAAGAATGACACGCCGAATCGACGGCGTTTACACACAGGACGAGACCGACGAAGGGCGTGAATATTCAGACAGCACAGGTCTTTTCTCCGATTGGCGAAAAGCCGGACCTGTTTACGAGTTGCCCTTTTCCGCACTTTACGGCAAAAAAATTTCAAACCTTATAACGGCAGGTCGATGCATTTCCGTAACCGACTCAATGTGGGATATAACCCGTGTAATACCGGTATGTGCAGTATCCGGTCAGGCTGCCGGAACTGC
>JAFOYI010000049.1 GCA_017391425.1 Clostridia bacterium
CTTGAATGGAGCTTCCTCATTTACAAAAGTATCGTAGGTGAAATTAGCGCCCAAGCGAAACCCCATAATAAAACTATCAAGGTTTGATTCGCCGTTCACAACACTCCAAGCATTAGAAAATTCAAGAAATTTCTTTTTGCTTTCACCCGAAAGATTCTCAGTCAAGAAATCTTCATTTAACATCAAGATTTCCATTTGTTTCTGCACAGCCTTGTTTTCCTTTGTACTTCGTGCCTGCGGATCAATGTTGCCGTAGTAGAATTCTTCTATGAATTTGCCCATATTGTTACCTCCTTTGATTTTCTACCATAATTGTACTCAAAGGCGGCAAAAGAGTCGAATGTACCGTTATAAACAGAAAAAGGGCAAGAAAAAAGAGAGAAGCGAAACTTCTCTCAATTCTCTTGCCCGCAATGCTCGTACTTTTAGGAAACTGTCCTTAAGTGTACGACGCATTACCTTCGCTTTTTTTCTGCATCAGCATCGTACACTTTTATGCAAGACGGATTTGTGATGTCAGATAAACATAAAATTTCACAGAAAAATATGTTTGAAATTAAAAGGGAAGAATTATCACAGCGTGCCGTTTACGGCAAACGGGCAACCACACGATTCATCAACATACATCAAATTAAATGATTTTTGTTCTATATATGTTTTACCGTTTTCTTTTTTTAAGTTTAAATTCAGAACGGCATTAAACGGTTTTGACGGAGAATCGGAATTTCCTTCGGACGGAGCACAAATAAAATTACCCAAAGAATAAACCGTATTGTGTTGAAAATCACTCTCTTGAATTATATGAGGATGATTTCCGACAATGAAATCCGCACCTTCATCATGAATGGTTTTTACGATAAACTTGGTGTAAGCATCGACTTCATCGTTATACTGTCCGCCGCAGTGCAGCAGGAAAATTACGAAATCTGAATTTTGCTTTGCAAACCGAATGTCTTTTTTAAGCCTTTGGATATACGGAAGTACTTTTCCATCGGGCGATGCTGCTCCGTAAATTTCTTCGGTCTCCTTTATGATTTGAGAATTTGCATTCAGCAAATGTATAGAACCTTCCAGGGTTTCCTCAGGCTGAAGCAAATTAACCATATATTTTTTATTATCCGAAATAAAGCGCCTGTGGGCAAAAGCATTGGTTCCGTATGTGTAATTTATAAATGCAACTTTAATTCCGGATAATTCCTTAAAGAAAACCCGTTTTTGCTCATCATCAGTTAAATTGGTTCCGGTTATATCAAATCCGTATTTTTCGCAATTCTTGATTGTGGCAATTATTCCTTCTTCGCCCCTGTCCATACAGTGATTATTTGCAAGCGAGAGTAGGTTAAAACCGTATTTTTTAAGTACTGCAGGGTAGCGTTCGGGAGTGTTAAAGCAATACCGTTCTTTAGTATATCAAAGTTCCTTCCCCGCTATCGGAGTTTCAAGATTGCCGACAAGATAGTCGCAATCGCTTAGCTCTTTTTCAGCTTTTGAAAAAAACTTTTCATAATTGCCTCCGCTTTTTTCCTGCATCAGCATCGTACACATCAAATCGCCTGTAAATTTAATCCTTATACCGTTCATTCAAATACCTCCGTATTGCCAAAGCAAAGCACTTGCCCAATTCTTTACCTTTTTTCTGCGAAAAAATATTGTTATTTTCACCGAAATAGCAGGTTTCAAGCGTAAAAGCAACATCAGAGTCAGGCTTACTTTTTAAAATGTAATTAGCAAATGTAGGTGCGTCAGGGTTGTTCCATCCGGTATTCGGTAAATGGTCATTTTTTGTATCGTATTTAAGCGATTTTTCGCTAATACTTTCTGTCAGCAGCTTTCCGAATTTAATATATTCAGCATTTTTTTTCGGTAGCTTACGGACAACAAAAACCTTATCGTTTTCACCGCCCAAATGCCACGGAGAATGGAAGTCAAATCCCATTGTGACATTGTTTTCATCAATATACCGTCTTAACGCAGCTGTCGTCTCGTAAATTGACGGAGAGTTCAAATTATAATCTGCGTTGTGATCGTGGGGAATGCGTTTTTTTCCTTGGTCGCCGTCGCAAACTCCGTTATAATCAACCATAGGTATACAAAAGATAACCGTATTTTCAAGCGGATTTTTATATAGTTCCTCAAGCACCCCCTAAAGTACATAGCTGCCTGTAGCCTCGCATGCATGGTGGCGTGAAGTGAGAACTATATGCCGTTTACCCGAGCCGAATTTAAAATAAGGTATATCCCTACCTTTTCGGCTTTTACAAAGGGTATTGACCTCAATTCCGCAATTCGCCGCAAAGTCAAAAAGCATATCTCTTGTATAAAGCATATCATGTGCAAAATACACCTTGTCTTCCTCGTCCGAAAACTTATAGCTGAACGACGCACCGTCTATACGGGTGTTGCTCCATTCCCAGTTTTTTAAATCATGACTTACTGCCGCTCCGTAATATCCGATTCGATTTTGATTGTCAAAAACGAATTTTACGGTTTTTCCCGCTGCACCCGATACGCAAAATGCCCAATAAAACCAATCTTCTGTTGTGTCTCTTAACTCGTTTTTCAGGTAAACAGTGTCACCTTCAATTTTAATTACACAGATATTTCCGCCCAAGAAATCTTTTGTAATCTTCATTTAAAACACCTCAAAATCAAATATCGCAAAATCATCCGAGCCGTAAGTGTTAATAGGAGTTAATTTAACGCTAACATATTCACCCGAAACGGATTCGACAAAAAGCCTGTTATGATAATTTCTGTATGTCATTACGGTTTCATTTCCGTCGGCGTCCGTAAGGGTAATATCAAAATCCTTAATAAGGGTTTTAGGAAGCTTAAAGCGTTGTTCGTTAAGCTTAATACAACAGGGCATATTTTGATAATCACGGTTCAAATTGCTGTCAAAAACAATTCTTATGCCGGAGAGCATAAACGGCTTATCGCTCTTATATTCAAGAGACTCTCCTTTTTTGCCGACCCATTTATTCTCATCGCAACGCTCTTTACCGTTTCGCACGGTTTCACTGTTGCATGAAAGCGATTTTGAAAGCTCCGAAATCTTGCGCTGTTTGCCGGGCAAAAAGCAGTCATCTGCCATCAAAGTATCCTGAAGCTTTTCTATATTTATGCTGTTGGTATTTTCACCGTCATTTATCATTTGAGCAACAGCAGTACCGACCGCCTGACCGAGCAGGGAACAGGTTGACATAACACGAGACGAAGAAAGAGCCGCATGAGTTACACTGATGTTTCTGCCTGCGAACAAAAGGTTTTCAATGTTCTCTGAGCAAAGCGCCCTGAACGGTATTCCCCACGGAGACGGCGCCGGATGATATATTGTGGGGTATGAGGTTTTATGATTCATTCCGGCAGGGAAGTGGTCGTCCATACTCCAACCGCCGTAGGCGATAATATCGCTGAATTTTCCGCCTGCCTCAACATCATTTTGATTAACGGTGTATTTTCCGACATAGCGGCGGCTTTCACGCTTACCCGGAAGTAAGCCGACCCATTCAAGCTGATAATTTTCAGCGCCGTGGTCGCCGTGATTTTTAACATGGTCCCATACGCCGTAAGCAATTTTCAAAAGCTCATTACGGTATTTATCGGTATCATGTATGCAGTCGCCCTCGCCGCCCAATTCAATCCACCAGAAATTTGTTGATAAATCATGCTCTCTGAATGGAATATCAGCGTCTGTCGGATATTTATATGCCCACTCGGGCGGGGTGAATTTTTGCGGTCTGTCTGTTTCACGAACCTGAAATAGGCAGCTCATACCCATTGTTTTTTTATCGGCTGTCTCAGGCTCGATTTTTTCATTAAACTCGCTTCTTGCTTCTCTGCCGTATCTGTATGCAGCCCCCGTAAGCGGTGCTAAAATGCTGTCGCCCGAACAATCCGCAAAGTATGTTGCTTTAATTGTATGCATGGTCTCACAGGGGGATTGCCATGCCTTTATGCTTACAATTCGTCCGTTTTCACAAGCTGCGTCAAGGCAACTGCAGTTAAGCAGTACGGTGAGATTTTCCTGCATATTGACCTTTTCAAATAAAACTGCGTCCCAAAGCGGATAGCTTAATTGAGGGTTGCTGTAAAAGTTTTCAAGCATTATTTCTTCTATTATGCCGGTTTCTCTGTTATCCTTGCCGTGAGCTCCGCATATCCACATACGAATTTCGCTCGAGGCATTTCCGCCGAGAACGCCTCTGTCCTGAACGAGAATAACCTTGATTCCGTGTCTTGCTGCCGAAAGAGCGGTGCATACGCCTGCCATACCTCCGCCTACAACGCATAAATCTGTAATGTGTTCGGTATTTTTCATATAAATCACCCTTTTCTTAATTTACGGTCAGAAAACCCCGACCGATTATTTCACTGCTTGTGGTTATTATCATAAATGCCGAGGGATCGGTTTTACGAACAAATTTTTGTAACTGAATTGCCTCATAGCGGCGGCAAACGGTATGCAAAGCGGTTTTATCATTATGTGTAAATGCGCCTGTGGCATTAACAAGTGTAGCACTGTGTTGCATTTGCGAAATTATGTATTCTGAAATTTCCTCAGGATGTGTTGTAACTATCATAAAATACTTACAGCCGTTCATATTTTCAATTACACCGTCAACTAAAAACGCCTTGCAGAACAATCCTAATAGGGAAAACATACCAACGGTGAAATCAAATACAAAGAAAGAACTGATTGTTATAATAAAATCAACAGTGAGCAAAGCTTTACCTATACTTATGGGAAAATATTTTTTAATTATAAGTGCAAAAATTTCATTTCCGCCGGTCGAACCGTTGTATTTAAAAATTATTGCGGCACCGATCGATGTCATAAGTATCGCATAAACAAGTTCAAGAAGCGGTTGGCTTGTCAGCGGTTTTGAAAGCGGTATTATAAATTCAAGCATTTGGTTTATTCCCGAAAAAAGAAGACTGCAAAAAACCGTTCTTACGCCTGTTTCTTTTCCGAGAACGATAAATCCGATTAAAAGACAAACGCATGTCATTACAGATACCCAGGTTGCTGAGGAGAGGGGAGTGAATTTTGCCAAAATCGGTGCAAGACCGCTTATACCACCGAAAGAAAAATTATTAGGAAGCTTGAAAAAATAAGTACCGGAAGAAAATACCGCAGTTCCGAAGGTTAAAAATAAATACTCTTTCACCGTCTTGAGTACATTTGAATTGTCTCCGTTCATCTTCAACATTCCTTGACTTGTTTTGTTAATTATAGTATAATATGAAAAACAAAAAAAATCATACGGTTTTGCGTATGATTTTTATAAATTCGTGCAAGAAGTGATTGTTTTGGAAATAACTTTGAAAGATATCAGCCGATATATTGACTTTTTGATTGCAACAAACGATTTTTCCGTTACACTTCACGGGTCATTCACCGCAGTGCCGGAGCTTATACGGTATAATTTTCACCTTAACCCTTATTGCCGTTATATTAAAACAGTGACGGAAAATTGGGATATTTGCGTTAAAAAGCAAAATAAGGTTTTTGAAAAATGTGAAAACGGTTCGGGTGAATTTTTCGGGGTATGCCACGCAGGCGTGGGTGAGTATATTTATCCGGTAACCGTAAACGGAAAAAACGAAGGTTTCATTTCTGTCGGCGGTTTTAAAGGTATAGACGAATGTACCGCAGAAAGCAAGGCGGCACGTTTTGCATTTAAAAATCACATTGATAAACAGGAAATTTTAGATTTACGCAATGAATTTCTCGATAGCAATATTCCTGAGAAAAAAAAGATTGATACAATTATACATCCTCTTTTATTTATGCTTGAAGCCTATTTGCAAAAGAGCAGGGAATTGGCAGCTAAAAGCAGTGATAATGACCTTTATACCAATCTTTTAAGATATGTTACCGAAAACCATAATGCACGCATAACAATGAAAGACTTGAGCCGTAAAATGAATTGCAGTGTTTCAACCTTAAGTCATATCTTCAAAAAAGAAAACGGAATGAGTATATCCGAATATGTTGAAAATCTGCGACTTGATGAAGCAAAATGGCTTTTGCGGCAGTCGGGTTATTCCGTAACTGAGGTTTCGGACAATTTGGGATTTTGCAATCCCGGTTACTTTTCTTCGGTTTTTAAAGAAAAATTCGGCATTTCTCCAAAGGAATACCGCAAAAGTAAGGCATAAAAAATCCCGCAAAATGCGGGATTTTTTAATTTCATTTTTTTGCAAGAAGTTTTTTGTAGCCTTTACCGTACTGTACGCAACGGGAAACACGGCTTAATGTAGCAGAGGAAATATCGGTTTCTTCAATTACCTGATTATAGGTTTTACCCTCAAGCAAAAGCTTGGCGGCTCTTGTTCGCTGAGCCATTTGTTCAACCTCTTTATTTGTGCAAAGGTCCTCAAATAAATTGCGGCAATCCTCTGCGTTTTTTACCGAAATTATAAGGTCGAATAATTCGGCAATCATCTCATCAGTTACCTTTTCAGTAGACATATAAATCTCCATTCTGTTTTAAAATGTTTCTAAAGATTTATTTAAAAAGCTTCGCATTTTATCCGATTTGGGGTTGCCGAACACCTCGTCCGGCGTGCCGTATTCTTCAATGATACCGTTTGCAATAAAAATAACCGAATCTGCGACATTGCGGGCAAACTCCATTTCATGCGTTACAACAATCATTGTGCTGCCGGCTGTCTTTAGGTCCTTTATAACCTTAAGCACCTCGCCGGTAAGCTCGGGATCAAGTGCGCTTGTGGGTTCATCAAAGCAAAGGATATCGGGTTCAAGTGCAAGCGCTCTTGCAATGGCAACACGCTGCTGCTGTCCGCCCGAAAGCTCGCAGGGGTAACTGTCAAGCTTTTCGCTGAGCCCCACACGCTCAATTAATGCGGTTGCTTTTTGGCGGATTTCATCAGCACTTCCTCTTTTTAAAAGGGTTGGTGCAAGCATTACATTTTTCAGAACGCTGTATTGCGGAAACAGATTAAAAGACTGAAAAACAAGTCCGAAATGCAATCTGCTGTTCCTTATTTCCGTATCGCTCGGTTTTTTCTCTGCGTCGCCGTCAAATATAACCTTGCCGTTTACCGTTATAGTACCTTTATCCGCAAATTCAAGGAAGTTTATACAGCGTAACAGGGTAGTCTTTCCGCCACCCGAGGAGCCTATAACAGCTAAAACCTCGCCTTTATTAAGGGAAAAGTCAACGCCCTTTAAAACTTCGTTTTTCCCGAAGCTTTTTCTTAAATTTTTAACTTCAAGTACCGACATTGTTTTTTCTCCTTATCTGAAATACGATAGTTTTTTCTCAATAAGCCCGAAAAGAATTGTAAGAATACCGCAGAACGCAAGGTAGAAAACACCTGTAAAGAACAGCGGCCAAATTATTGCCGCACCCTTAATAAAGGTCTGACCGCTCCAGATAAGCTCGTAAACGGCGATTATACGTGCAAGCGAGGTATCCTTAACAAGCGTGATTATTTCATTGCTCATAGGGGGAACTATGCGCTTTACAACCTGAAGAAGAATTACTTTGAAAAATATCTGACTTTTGGTCATACCGAGCACCAAACCCGCCTCGGTTTGTCCGGTGGCTATGCTTTCTATGCCGCCTCGGTAAATTTCCGAAAAATAGCAGGAATAATTAATTATAAAAGCCGCAAGCACCGCAGCCATTCTGCCGCTGTTTCCGCCGCCCCAAATATTATTATGTAATAAAAGTCCCGGTCCGTAATAAATAACAAGCAGCTGCAGCATAAGGGGAGTGCCACGGATCACCCAAACAACTGTTTTAACAAGACATTTGAGCGGCTTGAATTTAGACATTGAGCCAAAAGCGATTATAAGACCGAGCGGCAAAGCGCCGAGCAGTGTGAGAAAAAATATTTGAAGTGTGGTGCCGAAGCCCTCAAAAAGAGTTTTAAGTACGGTTTGAAACATATTTTTATCCTTTACCGGTAAACAGCACAAAGCAGGCAGAGAGGGAAGACCCTCTGCCTGTTATATGTGTTTTTTAATTACTTCTGTTCGATTATTGATTCCTGAACGCCGTAGGTCTTAGCGGTTTCAAGCATAGAGCCGTCGCTGTAAGAATCCTTAAAGAATTGGTTGAGCTTTTCGGTCAAGTCGGAGCCTTTTCTGAAGCCTACGCCGTAATCTTCTTCCTCTGCAACGCCGACTGTGTAAGCAAGGTTTTCATAGCTTGTGCCTTCGCCGACCATTGCGCCTGCCATAAGAAGGTCGATAACAGCAGCATCGGATGTACCTGCATTTACTTCCATAAGTGCATCCACCTGTGCGGTAACCGCAGTTACATTGTAGTTAAGCGCTTTAAGTGCCTCTTCACCTGCAGAGCCTGCTTCTGCGGCAAACTTTAAGTCTTTAACGCTTTCTAACGTTTTGTATTTATCGGCAACATCTTTTTTAACAACTACAACCTGTGTGTTTTTGCAGTAAGCGTTTGAAACCGACATACCGTTTTTAACCTCGTTTGAAATTGTCATACCGTTCCAAACACAGTCAATGCTCTTGGAATCAAGCTCCATAATTTTGTTGTCCCAGTCGATTTCAACAAACTCAACATCAACACCGAGGCTTTTGGCAAACTTCTTAGCCATATCGGCATCAAAGCCTATCCATTCACCGCTGCCCTTGGTTTCTTCATAATCCATAGGATTAAAATCGGTAATACCTACAACGAGCTTACCCTTTTCCTTTACATATTCGCTGTCTGTTTTTGAAGAATCCTTACTTCCGCAGCCTGCAAATACTGCAAGCATACAAATGCTCATTAAGAGTGCAATTATCTTTTTCATTTTTAATTTCCCCTTCAGGTTTTTTATTTGATAATGCTATTATACTTCATTTCGATAAAGTTGTAAAGTGTTTTTTTAAAAAAATTCAGATTTGGATATTTTTACATAAAATACTCAAATCTGAATTAATAACTGTTTAAATCATCTCAATAATCATTGCCAAATTGCCCCTTTGCCCATGCGTTGCACGGTGTGAATGTAATTCCTTGCAATTACAGCAGGTGCAAATATCTGATACATCAATATTATCGGGTGATATTCCGGAATGAATAAGTATCTGCCTGTTGGCTTCGGTTAAGTCGAGCATATATTTTCCGTTTTCCTTTGGAAAAAGAATTTTTTCAAGGTTTAAAAAGTCAATCGAAGAAAATTCCGAGGCAACAGGTTCGTCAACCTCATAACAGCATTTTCCGATACACGGACCTATTGCGGCTATAATATTTTCAGGGCGGCAGCCGTAATCATTTGCCATTTTTTTAACGGTTTTTTCGCCGATAAGCTTAACTGTTCCACGCCAACCGGAATGTGATGAAGCGATTACACCCTTTACGGGATCGCAAAATAAAAGGGGAGTGCAATCTGCATACTGGGTCACAAGAGCAACGCCCTTACGGTCGGTTATAAGTCCGTCAACATCGTTAAATGAATCTTTAAAAATTCCGGTTCCTCTGTCGATCTCGGTAACATTTTTGATATTATCCGTATGGGTCTGACGGCTTAAAACAAGATGGTTAATATCAATATCTGCAATTTTACAAAGACGGCTGTAATTTTCAATAACATTTTCCCGTTTGTCGCCGTTTGTAAAGCTCAAATTCATTGATTCATAACGCCCTGTGCTTACGCCGCCGAGTCTTGTTGAAAAGATGTGGCGAACTGTTTTGAGGTTAGAAAATTTCGGAAATGTTATATATTCTACGCCGTTTTTATTATTCAATATCAAATTGCGAGTGTTCATTTGTTACCCCACATATTTTTTCAAGAAGTATTTGAGAATTTCTGATAAAGCCGCTTGCATATTCCGAGCCTAAGCTTTCGGATATTGCGGCAAGCGCCTGTTTCATTAGGGGAGGGCGCCTTATTATAGAATGGGCGTCTGTTGCTATAAAATTCACAAAACCGCCTTTTATCAGTTTTTCGGTTGTTTTGCGGCTTTGCGAAAAAAGAGACGACGCATTAATTTGAGCTAAAACAGCGCTGTTTTTAATATATTTAAGCAGTTTTTTGTAATTCGGAGCATGGCAATATCTTTCAAGATGTGCGATAATCGGTATTATGCCAAGCTTATTATAAAGATTTTCCATATCTTCGAAAAATTCCTTACATATACATTCATCAGTAAGCTCAAGCAATAAATACCGTGAATTGTTAAGACAAAGCTCATAGGCCGATTCACTGCTGCCGATATATCTGTAATAAAGAACCTCGCTTCCGAGATAAATGTTAGGAAGCCCTTTACCTGACGATTCCTTTACAAGTACATTATATGCGTCGGTTATTCTGTGTTTATAATCGACGATATTATCCTCAAGAGGATAGAAGTGAGGAGTTGCAATAACATCTGTTATTCCCTGTAAGCGCATTGCGGTTAAAAGCTCTATCGATTCAGATAAGCTTTGCGAACCGTCGTCAACCGCAGGCAGAATGTGCGAGTGTATATCAAAAAGAATAACGATACCTCCTTACTAAAAGTTAAACCGGACAACAAATATACGGAACAGTGAAAGCTGTTCTGACATAGTGTCCGGTAAATACGGAATAGAAATATTAACGATAGTTGTTATAAGTCTTATTGTAATAATCCTTATAATAGCGTTTTTTCTCTCCGCCTGTGCCGTTAAGAATAAGACCTAAAATATTTATATCAAGCATTTTTGCAGCGGAAATTGTGTGTTTGAGAGAAGAATGTGTTGTCATTCCGGAACGCACAACAAGCACAAGTCCGTCGCATTTCTGAGCAATTACCAAAGCATCTGAAAGTAAGTTCACCGGCGGCGTGTCGATAATTACAAAATCATATTTTTCGGAAAACTCTTTTAAAGAATCTTCAAAAGCAGAGGAAGCAAATATTTCGGTGGGGTTTTGAGGTATATTGCCGATAGTAAATATATCAAGTAACGAATTGTACTCGTATACAGCCTGCTCGGCATCACAAACTCCGACTATAACATCCATAATACCGCTCTCATTTTTAATATTAAGCTTTGCCGCAATACTCGGACGGTGTGCGTCTGTATCGATAAGCAAAACCTTTTTACCGAGTTGTGACAAAGAAATGGCAATATTAATGGCAGTTGTGGATTTTCCTTCGGACGCATTCGGACTTGAAATTGCTATAACATTTTTTTGCTCTTTTAAAAGCTTTGTGATTAAATTAGTGCGAATACTTTTATATGCCTCGGAAACCGCAAACGGCACCTTTCTCACTGCAGGACCTGAAGCGGACGCATTTTTAATATTTGGCATTTGAATATCCCCCTTTTTTATAAGCGCTGTATTCTTTTGTCTTGGCGTTTGCAAAATCAGGAACATTGCCTAAAAGCGTAATATCATATTTTTCTGTTATATCTTCCTCGCTCTTAATTGAATCATTTACAAGGGAAATAATGAATATGACGGCAAAAGCGAGAATAATACCGATAAGAGCCGCCGCTAATGTGTAAAATGAAGTTCGGGGATAGGTTTTTGCGGCCCTGTCAGGCTGTGTTGCAATAGCTGCATTAGCTGAGGGTATATAATTTTTTACATAATCGGGTGTTAAGTTTAAGAATTTATTTGCCAAACGCAAAGCCTCTTCAGGCGTGCTTGCGGAAAATGTGATATCTATGAATAGAGAATCCGTGCTTCTGCGTCTGACTGAACAGCGGCTTTTAAGATTCGAATATGTATATCTGTTGCCGTCTTCGTTTGAAAGCTCTTTATAAATATCGTTTGTATTTAGAATGTCATTAATCGTATCGGCAAGCTGTAAAGAAGCGTTTATATCCGTGTAGCTGACGCTTTTTGAAGTTGTAGACGATGTATCTGAAGAAGTCTGAGCGTTATTTATAATACTTCCGTTGGTGACAAGTATTGAGCCGGACGCCGAGTACCTGGGAACAGCTGCAAACTTACAATAAGAGAAGGCTGCAACAGCAAAAATCACACCTGATAAAAGCAAAATATAAATATGTCTGAGAGCAAACTTCAGTAATGAAACCAATGATATATTATTCACATTTTTACTCATTTCATTTTTTTTTCAAATAACATTATAACCTTAATTATAACAAATTTCAACAGTATTTTTAAAACAGCAATAGGAAATAA
>JAFOYI010000050.1 GCA_017391425.1 Clostridia bacterium
CATAACTCAAATGGTGTTCTCGCATATCCATTATAACACCCATTTTAAATTCTGCACTATATTTTTTGTTTATTCTTCTTGTTTTTTCCATAAAAATATGCACCTCCAAAAGTGTCTAACTTTTGGGGTGCATATCACAAAACGGCTGTCCGATTTTTTGTCAAAGATAAAAATGCAAATAAATTTATATAAAACGCTTGACAAATTATATAAAGAGGTGTACAATATTCAATGTAGCAAGGAGGTTATAATATGAAAAAGAGTGTTTATTCGGTGGTGCTTGCCGATGATGTTATTTCAAAAATAGACAGATTGGCATATATGCAAAACACTAACCGCTCTAATATGATAAATCAGATATTGGCGGAATATGTGTCGCTTACCACACCCGAAAAACGCATTAGCAGTATTTTTGACGAGCTTGCACATCATTTGTATTCGGGCGAAACCTTCAGCGAGCTTTCGCCGCCGACACCGTCGGTAATGTCGCTCAGAACCGCACTTTCGTATAAATATAACCCGACAGTAAAGTACACAATAGAGCTTTACAGAGAGCCAGAAAAGGAGCAGGGGGTTATAAAAGTTTCTACCAGAACAACAAATTCCGGTCTTCTTGAAAAAATGCTTGAATTTTACAATTTATGGGCAGGGATAGAATACGAGTACGGCTTTACGGGAAAGGATACATTTGAAAACGGAGTTTTCAGGCGGCCTATAATACACAGAAAGAGTCCGGCGGCGGGCACAGGCAAATGTGATGCTTCTGCCGCAATGCTTATTGCGGATTATATTCGTGTGTTTGATACGGCAATGAAAAGATATTTCGGCGGCGGTGAAACGGCTGTAAAGGATATACTTGACGAATATGAAAGCTATATAAATGAAAACAGCGAGATTATTTAGGAGATGAGCTTATGAACATAGAAAAATTAACTCAAAAATCGTTGGACGCCCTTAAAAAAGCTCAGTCGCTTGCGGGCGAAAACGGAAATAACAGCGTAGGCGATGAGCATTTGCTTGCCGCTTTGCTTTCTCAGCCGGACGGCCTTACGGGGGAGATAATCAAAAGTATAGGCGCTTCGCCCGAGCTTTTGTTATCTAAAACCGAACAGGAAATTTCAAAACTGCCTAAAATAAGCGGCAGCGGATACGATCCGAATAATATTTATATTTCACCCGAGCTTAATAAAGCTCTCGGTAATGCGGAAAAGCAAGCTGAAAAAATGCAGGACGACTATATTTCGGTCGAACATATTTTGCTTGGACTTATACAGTCGCCGTCCGATGCGCTTAAAGCTTTGTTTAAGGAACAAAACATTACCGAGTCTCGTGTACTTGATGCACTGAAAGGTATAAGGGGAAACCAAAAGGTTAAAAGCGACAACCCCGAGGACACCTATGATGTTCTTAAAAAATACGGCACCGACCTTGTTGCACGGGCTCGTGAACACAAGCTTGACCCTGTAATAGGCAGAGACGAGGAAATAAGAAATGTTATTCGTATACTGTCAAGAAAAACAAAGAACAATCCTTGTCTTATAGGCGAACCGGGCGTCGGTAAAACCGCCATCGCCGAGGGGCTTGCACTGCGAATCGTGAGCGGAGATGTGCCCGATAATCTGAAAAACCATACTATATTCTCTCTTGATTTAGGCGCACTTATTGCAGGCGCAAAATTCAGAGGTGAATTTGAAGAACGGCTTAAAGCGGTGCTTAACGAAGTTAAATCAAGCGAAGGCAGAATAATACTGTTTATAGATGAACTTCATACAATAGTGGGAGCTGGGAAAACAGACGGTGCACTTGACGCAGGCAATATATTAAAGCCGTTGCTTGCAAGGGGCGAGCTTCACTGCATAGGTGCTACCACACTTAACGAATACCGCAGGTATATAGAAAAGGATGCGGCTCTTGAACGCCGGTTCCAGCCGGTTATGGTTAACGAACCGACGGTTGAGGATACCGTGGCAATTTTAAGGGGCTTAAAGGAAAGGTACGAAGTATATCACGGCGTAAAGATTATGGATAAGGCAATTATAGCCGCAGCCACCCTTTCAGACCGTTATATTCAAGACCGTTTTCTCCCCGATAAGGCAATAGACCTTATAGATGAGGCATGCGCTCTTATAAAAACCGAAATGTATTCAATGCCGACCGAGATGGATGAAATTTCTCACAAGATTATGCAGCTTGAAATTGAGGAAGAGGCGCTTTCAAAAGAAACCGACAAGCTTACGCTTGCACACCTTGATGAAATCAAGGCAGAGCTGGCAAAGCTCAGGGAACAGTTTAATGCAATGAAGGCTAAGCTTGAAAATGAAAAGCACGGAATAGAAAAAGTGCAGAAAATCCGTTCCGAGATAGAAAATGTAAATCATATGATAGAAAAGGCAAAGGAGGAATACAACCTTACCAAAGCCGCAGAATTGCAGTACGGAAAGCTGCCGCAATTACAGCAGGAGCTCCAAAGGGAAGAGGCAGCCGGCGACACCGCAGACAATACGCTTTTGCGTGACAGAGTGACAGATGAAGAAATAGCAAAAATCGTGTCTCGCTGGACAGGAATACCGGTGTCCAAGCTTGTTGAAAGTGAAAGAAGCAAGCTTTTAAACCTTGAATCTATACTTCACAACAGGGTTATAGGTCAGGACGAGGCCGTTCATAAGGTGAGTGACGCAATATTACGCTCAAGGGCAGGAATAAAGGATCCCAACCGCCCTGTCGGTTCATTCCTTTTCTTAGGACCTACGGGTGTAGGTAAAACAGAGCTTGCAAAGGCGCTTACAGCCGCACTTTTCGATGATGAAAAAAGCCTTGTCAGGATAGATATGAGCGAATATATGGAGAAATACTCCGTGTCCCGTCTTATAGGAGCGCCTCCCGGATATGTCGGCTACGACGAGGGCGGTCAGCTTACCGAGGCTGTACGCCGTAAGCCATACTCTGTTGTATTGTTTGATGAGATCGAAAAGGCTCATCCCGATGTATTTAACGTTCTTCTTCAAGTGCTTGATGACGGAAGAATAACCGACAGTCACGGCAAAACCGTAGATTTTAAGAACACAATTATTATTCTTACCTCGAACTTAGGCTCCGATATTATTCTTGACGGAATAAACGAAAAAGGAGAGATAAGCAGTGAGGCGAGAAATAAGGTCAGCGAGTTATTAAAACACAGCTTCCGTCCTGAATTTTTAAACCGACTTGATGAGATTATATTCTACCGTCCGCTTACCAAAGAGAATATTAAGGGAATAGTTGACCTTAAAATTGCGGAAATTTCCGAGCGCCTTAAGGAGCAGAGAATAAGCGTTAAGGTTACTACTGCGGCAATAGAACAAATAATTGAGCAATCATTTGACCCGATTTACGGCGCACGCCCGATAAAGAGATTTATACAGTCCAATATAGAAACCCTTATTGCGCGTAAGATGATTGAAAACGATATTGAACCCGATTCCGAGGTGACTGTGGATTACAGCGGCGGAGCGTTTACCGCAAGCGCCGAGCATAAGGAATAAAATTTTAAAGGCTTCAAAGAACATAAGTTACTTTGAAGCCTTTTAAAAGTCTATTTTTATTATGAAAATTTATTTACATAGAATATAGCATCGGCTATAATGTTATCTAAGAATAATACCGATGCAGGCTATTAAGGTTTTGGATAACATAAGTATGATTGGGGGTGAGGGGTTCGCCTCCGACCGGCCTAATATAATCGGTATTGACACTGTTTTGCAGCACATATAAAAAGGAATGTAACACTAATGAATAGGCAAATAATTAAGTCGGCATTTATAAAATCGCTTCCTGTTTTGGCAGGATATATTGTTTTGGGAATCGGCTTTGGAATTCTAATGAACAACGCAGGATACGGAGTGCTATGGACAGCGGCAATGAGTATTTTTATTTACGCCGGATCGATGCAATATGTAGGCGTGGGACTGCTTACGGGAGGAGCCTCTGTTCTGACCGCAATTTTCACAACAATAACGGTTAATGCCAGACATCTGTTTTATAGCATATCTATGATTGATAAATATAAAGACAGCGGGAAATATAAGCCTTACTTAATATTTGCGCTTACAGATGAAACATATTCTTTACTGTGTGACGGAAATACACCTGACGAAGGAAACCCCGATTTCTATCGGTTTATGGTATCACTTTTTGACCACTGCTATTGGATTTTGGGAAGTATTATCGGAAATCTGATCGGTTCTGTACTGCCGTTTTCAACAGCAGGAATTGAATTTTCTATGACAGCACTGTTTGTGGCGGCGTTTACGGAGCAGTGGCTGACGGCAAAGGACCGTATTTCTGCGGTTACGGGAATTGTATGTACGCTTCTGTGCCTTGTGATATTCGGGCGGAATAATTTTTTAATTCCGGCGATGATACTTATTACATTTGTGCTTACAATTCTCAGTAAAAGAGGGGAGCGGACAAAATGAGTTCGGCTGTTCTTGTAGCGGCAATGTCGCTTGTGACAATATTATTACGGTTCTTGCCTTTTTTAATATTCGGAAAAGAAACACCTAAATATGTTTCGTACTTAGGTCGGGTACTTCCTCCGGCTATTATAGGAATGCTTGTTATTTATTGCTTAAAGGATATTACGGTTTCTGCTTTTCCGTACGGACTGCCCGAATTGATTTCGGTTGCCTGTGTAATGGTTGTTCAAATTTGGAAACGGAATTCGCTTATCAGTATTTTGTCGGGAACCGTTATGTATATGATCCTTGTTCAAACTGTTTTTTGATGATACAGTATAAAAATCGGGAGTCCCTATCGCTTGGTAGGGACTCCCGTGATTTAGGTATTATTTTTAAGCTTTAAAACGTCTTTAAAGGCTTCGCCCACACGCTCTGTCACCTTATAATAACCGTGAGTATAGGGGTCAAAGGCAATGGCGTTTACAAGCGACATATCAATTTTGCCGTTTACCATAACGCTGTTGTCGGCAGTGACATTAACAACCTTGCCGATAACGCCGCAGCCGTCACTTTGATACTCAACAAATTCACATTCAAGGCAAATCGGAAATTCGTTGATTACAGGTGCGTCTACCGTTTCTGCCTTGCTTGCCGTAAGTCCGCTCAGGGCAAACTTATTGCTTACCCGATTGCCGGACTCCATACCGAAATAATCGGCTTCGGTTATGTGTGCGGCGTCGGCAATGCTTACTGTGAAAGCGCCTCTCTTTTTGATGTTTTGTACGGTTTTGTGGGTTTCGGTAAGGTTTAATGCAACCGTGTCACGCTCCTGCATAGTGCCCCAAGCTGCGTTCATCACATTAACGCTGCCGTCCTCATTGTATGTTGCCACCATTAAAACAGGCATCGGGAAAATACCTTCGGTAATGTTAAGCTTTGTTCTCATAATAATAACTCCCTTCAAGATACATTAATAGGATCGATTGTCCTATTTACAATTATACACTGAAAAATTATGAATTCAAGGGATATCATATAAGTTTGAATTTAAAGAGACTGCAAATCAGTAAATATTAAGGTTTAAAAAACTTTTAAAGTAAAGAACTAAAGGTCAAATAAAAAGCCGCTTACTGCAGTAAGCGGCTTTTTATTTGACCTTTAGTTCTTTACTTTAAAAGTTTTTTAAACCTTAA
>JAFOYI010000051.1 GCA_017391425.1 Clostridia bacterium
CCGAGAGCGGCAAATGGGTATACAACAAGTCTCAAAAGCACCGCAAAAATACAGTGCATATCCTTAAATGCGTATAAAACATTGGTCTGCGCTAAGTGATAGCCTATTATGAGCATAGGCAGCGGCGTGTATAAAGCCGCAAGATAATTAATGGGTGATGAAATTACTTTAGGTATCGGAACGGAAAAGACAAATATAACCATTCCTATTAAAAGTCCGGCAATTCCGGGGTTTATAAAAAGCTTTTTAGGCTTTATATAGCTTTTATCTCCGCTTATAAGGAAAATTCCGTAGCTCCATATAACAAGGTTGAACATTATTATGTAGGCAGAGCCGTATAAGGTTCCGTCCGCCCCCAAAATAACCTCTTGCAAGGGCAACGACATAAAACCGCAGTTTGCAAAAATAGAACCGAAGCGAAGAACCCGAAGCCGATTTTTATTTTGGGTATGTATAAACAAATGGCTGAGAACTATTAACAAGGCCTGTACTGCCAGCGTAAGGATAAACGCCTTAAGCAGGGACATCATTATTTTTGAATCATATTCCCTTATAAGCGATTTAATAATTACGCACGGTGTTGAAATTATAAGTGCAATATCGGTACAGCAATCAACTCCGCTTTTGGTTAAAAGCCCTGCTTTGGCGGAGATATATCCTACCGATATAAGTATCATCAGTACACAAACCTGAACAAAAACCGTAGAAAACATTTACTTTACACTCGCCGCAAATCTTTTGAATGCGGCAATACCGTCGGGCGTCCTTTTGTAAACCCCGGCATGCTCAAGCACCTTTGCAAATACGAGTCCGATTTCGTTTTTTATTATGCCGCTTATATTATCTTCGTTAATATCTGAATATTTCTGCTTTATCTCATCCACCCAAGGCGCATGCTTTTTAAGCATTTCATCGTCCGATATATCACGGTTTTCAAGCAGGGCTTTTTCAAGCTCGGTCATTTCGGTCTTAAGGCGTGCGGGAAGCACCGCAAGTCCCATTACCTCAATAAGACCTATGTTTTCCTTTTTGATATGGTGAAGCTCTGCGTGCGGATGGAAAACGCCTAACGGATGCTCGGGTGTGGTAATATTATTTCTCAGAACCAAATCAAGCTCGTAAACGCCGTCTCTTTTTCTTGCAATCGGAGTTATTGTGTTGTGAGGTTCACCGTTAAGCTCTGCAAATATAAATGCAGATTCATCGGTGTAGCCCCTCCAAGCGGTAAGTATTTTATCCGCAAGCTCGATAAGTCTTTCGGGACTTTCGGAACGGGTGCGTATTACCGACATGGGCCACTTGACTATTCCTGCTTCCACATCGCCGAAACCGTCAAATTCAAGCGGATATTCTATCGGTGCCTTTGCCATCGCAAAGGTGTAGTTTCCGCCTTGGAAGTGGTCGTGGCTTAATATTGAACCGCCTACTATCGGCAAATCTGCATTTGAACCGACGAAATAATGCGGAAACTGTGAAACAAAGTCAAGCAGTTTTTTAAATGTGTCCCTGTTTATTGCCATCGGTGTGTGTTTTGCGTTAAACACAATACAGTGCTCGTTGTAATAAACATAGGGGGAATACTGAAAACACCAGTCTGCGTTGTTTATCTTTACAGGTATCACACGGTGATTTTGGCGGGCAGGGTAATTCACACGGCCGGCGTAGCCCTCGCACTCACGGCAAAGCATACATTTGGGATAACCTGATTGCGGCGCATTTTTTGCGGCTGCAATGGCTTTCGGGTCCTTTTCGGGCTTTGAAAGGTTTATTGTTATATCAAGGTCGCCGTACTCGGTCGGAGTTACCCATTTAATATCCTTTTTCACACGGTAACGGCGTATATAATCGCTGTCACGGCTGAGCTTATAAAAATAATCGGTTGCCGCTTTCGGTGATTCGCCGTAAAGCTTGTAAAATTTGTCCGTAACCTCGCTCGGACGGGGCATCAGCGCACCCATAAGCTTAGTGTCAAACAAATCTCTGTAAACCGTTCCGTCTTCGGTTAAGCCGCTTGAAACAGCGTAGTCGATAAGCTCTTTAAGCGTCTCTTCAAGATTTACATCGGTGTAGCTTTCGCTGCAGTCAAAGCTGTCAAGCTTTAATATTTCAAGCAAACGGTTGGTTACATATATTTCGTCACGGGGCGTAAAAAGCTCCTTTTGAAGTCCGTAGCATACAAGTTTGCGAATACTGTTATCTATCATAATGGTCACCGTCCGAAAAAATTGCTTGATTTATTATACATTTTTTCTTTGCCGCTGTCAATCGCAAGGCGAGAAAATGAATACAATCGGTTTTTGTTGCTTTTTTTGAGGTTTTGGTATATATTATATAAAAGAATAAAAACGAAAAGGTGAAGGCGTTGGCAAAAAAAAGGACTAAAAGGCAGCAGGCAATAATAAAAAGGCGGATTTTTCTTTCCTGCTGTACCGTGGTACTTGCGGCTGTTATAGCCCTTGTCGCTTTTACGGTAGGTGTGATTGTTAAAAAAGACGGGGATAAAACCGGCGGTAAAAAGGAAGAAAGCAAGACCTCGGAGACTTCGAGCATCACTGTTCCCGAAACAACGGCTACGGTGCTTTCAACGGGCGATATTATGGTTCATTCCACACAGCTTACAGGAGCAAAAACCGCATCGGGCGAATATGATTTCAGTGCGTTTTTTAAGGAAGCGGGAAGCTACTTTAACGCAGTCGATCTGTCAGTTGCAAATCTTGAGGTTACATTCGGCGGAACGGAATCCGGTAATTACAGCGGTTACCCGGTTTTCAACACGCCGGACAGTCTGGCGGATGCCATTAAAGCCTCGGGGCTTAATCTGCTTATAACCGCAAACAATCACTGCTACGATACGGGGCTTTTCGGTCTTAAGCGCACCGCACAGGTTTTAAAGGAGCGAGGCATTGAATTTACCGGCACAAAGGAAACCGAAACGGATCCGACGTATCTTGTAAAAGAAATCAACAACATAAAAATAGGAATAGCAAATTTCACTTACGAGACAAGCGGCGGACAAGCCGGCAGAAAATATCTTAACGGCGCTATAATCGCAAGCGAGGCCAATAATCTTGTTAACAGCTTTTCGTATGATAAAATAGACGAATTTTACGGCAACGCCGCAAATATCATATCCGAAATGAAAACCAAAGGCGCCGAGTACATTCTGTTTTATATGCACTGGGGCGAAGAGTATCAAACCTCGCCTAATACATGGCAGAAAACAATAGCTCAAAAGCTTTCAAATCTCGGAGTAAATATGATAATTGGCAGTCATCCCCATGTAATACAGCCGGTTGAGCTTATACATTCGGAGGACGGTCAGAATACGACGGTTTGCCTTTATTCCACGGGAAATTTCGTATCAAATCAGCGGCAGGAGCTTATGGACAGCTGTCCCTCCGGTCATACAGAGGACGGTATGTTTTTTACCTTCACGCTTAAAAAGGATAAGGACGGCACAGCACTTTCGGACTTAAAGCTTATTCCCACATGGGTAAATAAGTATAAGGGCGGCAGCGGATACCTTTATACCGTATATCCGCTCGAAAGCCCCGATGACGCCACGGCGAAGTATTCGCTTGATTCTGTTGCGGCAGGGAAAGCCGCAAAGTCATACGCAAGAACAAAGGAAATAGTTGCCGCAGGACTGACAGAGTGCCAGCAGGCAATAGGCTGCGAGGTTACCTTTAAACAGTAAAAACTATTTTTTGCAGTCTTCGCATACACCGTACAGTATGCTGCCCTCGCATGAAAGCGTAAAACCGTGATCTTCTTCAAGATGATGCCTTATGTCCTGCATAAAGTCGCACTCAAGGTGCATTATTTTGCCGCACTTAAGGCACTTGATATGAATGTGACCGTCGCAGTTTTGTTCCGGCTGAATATAACGGTACACGGCTTTATTATTGTCGTTTTCGGAAAACTTTAAAAGCCTGTGCTCATCTCTCAACTTATTAAGATAACGGTATACGGTAGCTTGATTTACGCTTATCCCGTTTGAATTTAAATGGTTTACGACATCCGCCGCACTGACGGTACAATCCTTGCGGCTTTCAAGAAATTCCAGTATGTATTTTCGGGATTTTGTATTATAATTTTGCTTTTCGGGCATTTTTGACCCTCCTGACGGTACAATTATATACGGAAAATTGCGTTTTGTAAATATATTCGGAAAAATTCTTGACAAGCGGACCGCACTGTGATAAAATGTGTAAGCCGCATATTGTGGGCTTTTTAAGTTGTGCCTTTTTGGCATACGCCTACTGTAGCGAGACTGGAAAATGGCAGGTGTAATAAAAATGTACGCAATTATTGAAACAGGCGGAAAGCAGTACCGTGTTGAGAGCGGCGATGTAATTTATGTTGAGAAGCTTAACGCCAATGTTGACGAAGAGGTTACCTTTGATAAGGTTGTTGCTGTTTGCAACAGAACACTCAAGGTCGGCAAGCCTTATGTTAAGGACGCTTTTGTTAAGGGCACCGTTTTAAAGAACGGAAAGGGTAAAAAGGTTACCGTATTTACTTATAAGCCTAAAAAGAGCAGCTCACGCAAAATGGGCCACAGACAGCCTTACACTAAGGTACAGATCGGCGAAATCGGCTGATAATGACAAAAGTAAAGTTTTTAGCTGATGACAGCGGTCTTTACGGCTTTGAAATCAGCGGTCATTGCTCAAAGGACAGCGATGACGAGACCGGTAAAACAGTATGTGCGGCGGTTTCCTCCGCAGCGTATATGGCGGCAAATACCGTCACCGAAATAGTGGGTGACAAAGCGGACACAGATGCTTTTGATGCGTTTATGCGCTTTTCGGTTAAAAATCCGTCAAAGTGTACGGCTGTTATTCTTGAGGGACTTAAGCTTCATCTTACAGAGCTTTCCGGTCAATACAGCGATAACATCAGAATTATCGGAGGTGCAAAAAATGTTAAAGATTAACATTCAGTTATTCGCTCATAAAAAAGGTATGGGTTCTACCAAGAACGGCAGAGACAGTGAGTCGAAGCGTCTTGGTGTTAAGCGTGCTGACGGTCAGTTTGTTTTGGCCGGCAACATTTTGGTTCGCCAGAGAGGAACACACATTCACGCAGGCAACAATGTCGGCCGTGGATCAGATGATACTCTGTTTGCTCTTATTGACGGCAAGGTTAAGTTCGAGCGTCTCGGCAGAGACCGTAAACAGGTAAGTATTTACGCTGTTGAACAGTAATTAACAAAATCCGGGCGGCAAACAGCTACCCGGATTTATTTTTTATGCTTCGAAAGGTGGATGCGTAATGAAGATATGTCATGTATGTAAAGCTGAATGTGCCGATGAGGCGGAGCTTTGCCCGGTTTGCGGTGCGGAGCTTGACCGTGAAATTGAAGAACAGCAATCGGAAAGCGAAGAAGTAATCATAAAAACCCCTGTGCTTTTGGCTACGGTGGAAGATATTGTTTCGGCAGAGATATTAAAGGATTTGCTTACCGAAAGCGGAATCAAATACAGCAGTGACAGCGCAGAGGAAACTATGCATATCGGTTTCGGCGGTGCTTTAAGTGCGGACGATATTTATGTTGACGAATCCGATTTTGAGGCGGCGTCGGTAATTTACGAAGACTTTTTAAATTCCGAAGCGGATTTTGAAGAGGACTTTTTTGACGAGACGGAGAATCCCGAAGAATGATTTTTTTTAAGAGGGCAAAAAAAGAGGAAAATGCCGGCGATGAAAACGAGCCGGTTTTAGCGGCAATTATAAAAGATCCGGTCACATCCGAGATTTTTCAGGATATACTAAAGGAAAATGGGATACCGTTTATTTGCAGGCAGGAAGGTGCCGGAGGTTCGCTTAAGCTTTTGCTGGGCGCAGGCGTTGTGCCGGACGATATTTATGTTGCGGCAAAAAATTATGAAAAGGCAAGAGGACTTTACGAGGCTTATCTTGCAACTGAGCTTGAAATAGAGGAATAAAATGTTTGTTGATATAGCTAAAATACATTTGAAAGCCGGCAACGGCGGCGACGGAGCTGTGTCCTTTCACAGAGAGAAGTATGTTGCGGCAGGCGGACCTGACGGCGGCGACGGCGGCAGGGGCGGCAATATAGTTTTCAAGGCGGACAGCAACCTTTCCACCCTTGCGGATTTCAGGTATAAAAGAAAATATGCGGCTCAGTCGGGCGAAAAGGGCGGCGGCGGCCGCTGTTCAGGCAAAAAAGCGCCTGACCTTACGGTCTCGGTTCCGGTTGGTACTCTTGTAAAGGATTCTGAAACCGGAAGAATTATAGCCGATATATCGGACGATGAACCTGTTATTATAGCTAAAGGCGGAAACGGCGGCTGGGGAAATCAGCATTTTGCAACCCCTACAAGACAGGTTCCCCGTTTTGCCAAAAAAGGCAATCCGGGCGAAGAGCTTGATGTGACGCTTGAATTAAAGCTGCTTGCGGATGTTGGACTTATAGGTTTTCCGAATGTAGGAAAATCCACCCTTATATCTGTTGTAAGCGAGGCAAAGCCTAAAATTGCAAATTATCATTTCACAACGCTCACTCCGGTACTCGGGGTTGTAAGAATGGGCGAGGGCAGCTCGTTTGTTATGGCGGATATACCGGGTCTTATAGAGGGCGCCGGTGAGGGAGTGGGACTTGGCCACGAATTTTTGCGCCATGTTGAGCGATGCAGACTGCTTTTGCATGTCGTTGATGTTTCGGGCAGTGAGGGCAGAGACCCGATAGACGATTTTAATAAGATAAATAAAGAGCTTGCGGTATTCAGCAGTGAGCTTGAAACCCGTCCGCAAATAATAGTCGGTAACAAATGCGACCTTACAGAAGAGGCAGAGGTAAAACGGATTTCGGATTACTTTACCGAAAAAGGGTATAAGTTCTTTCCTGTTATGGCGGCTATTGCCGAGGGCACCGACGAGCTTATTAATTATGTTGCGTCAGCACTTGCAAAGCTGCCGCCTATAAAAAGGTACGAGGCCGAGCCTAAGCCGGTAGAAGACCTTACGATTAAGAAAAAGCGTGATTTCACCATCCGTAAATGTGACGGCGTTTATTTTGTCGAGGACTGCGAATGGATAATGGATATTATGAATACCGTTGACCCCGAGGATTACGAATCGCTTCAGTATTTTGAACGGGTATTGCGTTCAAGCGGAATAATCTCCGCATTAAAAGCGGCGGGAATAAATCAGGGCGATACGGTAAGCGTTTATGATGTTGAATTTGAGTTTGTGATGTGATGAGTACGGAAAACACAAATTTGTTAAGCCCCTCTGTTTTGGCATTTGTGGGCGACGCAGTTTACGGACTGTGTGTACGCACTGCTTTGGCTAAGGTAAACCGTCCGTCGGGCGAGCTGCACCGCCTTTCGGTGGAAATGGTGAACGCCGCAGCCCAGGCAAGGGCGTTTGCGCTTATCGAACCGCAGCTTTCTGAAAAAGAAATGTCGGTTTTTAAAAGAGGACGGAACTTTCATACCTCCACTGCGCCGAAAAGCGCAACAAAAGGCGATTATCATACCGCAACAGGTCTTGAATGTCTTTTCGGTTGGCTTTATCTTTCGGGTGAAAACGAAAGAATTGAGGAGCTTTTTAAAACAATACTCGAATCACACAGCAAGGGTGACAGTTGATACTATTTTCTCCGAAAACGGTTAAACTAATATTGAAAAACCGGTTTTTGGGGGCTTGAAAATGAATAAAAACAGATACCGTGTAACTGAAATAATATCCGATTTACTTTCATTCACCGCCGGAGGCGTAATATACGCTGCGGCGGTGCTTGTTTTTTTATCGCCCAATAAAATTTCTCCGGGCGGCGTAACCGGTATTGCTGCTGTTCTTAACTATCTTACCGGGTTTCCTATCGGTACTGCGGTATTTTTGCTTAATATTCCCTTGCTTTTACTGGGATATTTTAAACTCGGCGGTATTTTTATTGTCAAAACAACCGTGGGAACCTTCGTTATGTCCGCCGTGCTTGATGTGGGTGAGCTTTTCCTTCCAAGCTTTAAGCTTGATATAATGCTGTCGGCAATATTCGGAGGTCTGCTTATGGGACTCGGACAGAGCTTTTTTATGCTAAGAGGCGCTACTACGGGAGGTTCCGACATTGTGGCGGTTCTGATAAACAGAAAATTTCCGCATCTTACGGTCGGCAGGCTGATTCTCTTTACGGATGCGGCGGTAGTGGCGCTTTCCGCAGCCGTTTATAAAAATCTTGAAAGCGCACTTTATTCCGTAGTTGCGATATATGCCTCCACAAAAATAATAGATATTATAATTTACGGTGCGGACAGAGGGAAAATAGTGTATGCCATAACCGATAAACCTGATAAAATATCCGAAAAAATTATGTCGCTTGTGGGCAGGGGAATAACGGAAATAGACGCCATAGGCGCATACACAGGCAATAAAAAGAAAATGCTTATGTGTGCGGTACGCCCTAACGAGGTGTCCGCCGTGTGCAGAATTATAAAGGAAAACGACGGCGAAGCCTTTACGGTGATTGCGGATGCCGGAGAGGTGCTCGGTGAGGGCTTTAAAAAGCGAAGTTGAGCAAAAAGGTCAAAAAAGTTTCTTTGTATTGTGTAATTTTGCACTTGAAATTTCAATAATTTGTGGTATAATAATTCTCGCACTAACAAGATATTGTGTTCAAATATTAATTGTCGGGGGGAATTGAAAAAATGAAGATTATTAAAAGAAGCGGCGCCGAAGTGGACTTTAACCCTCGTAAAATTGAAATTGCGGTTAAAAAAGCAAATGAAAGCGTTGTCCCGAGCGAGCGTATGTCCGATATACAAATAAAGCGCATAGCCGAGGATGTGGAAAGTGCAGCATCCAATGTTAACAGGTCGTTAAGCGTTGAAGAAATACAGGATATGGTAGAGGATCAGATAATGAATCAGCGTGCCTTTGATGTGGCACGCCGTTACATAACCTACCGTTATCAGCGTGCGCTTGTAAGAAAGGCAAACACAACAGATGAGCAGATATTAAGTCTTATCGAGTGCAACAATGAAGAGGTTAAACAGGAAAACTCAAATAAAAACCCGACGGTAAACAGCGTTCAGCGTGACTATATGGCGGGTGAAGTCAGCAAGGATATTACAAAAAGGCTTTTGCTTGATAATGATATAGTTGAGGCTCACGAGCAGGGAATTATACATTTTCACGACGCCGATTATTTTGCACAGCATATGCATAACTGCGACCTTGTAAATCTTGAGGATATGCTTCAAAACGGCACGGTTATAAGCGGTACGCTTATTGAAAAGCCGCACAGCTTTTCAACTGCCTGCAATATCGCAACACAGATAATAGCACAGGTTGCCTCCTGCCAGTACGGCGGCCAGAGCATAAGCCTTGCCCATTTGGCTCCGTTTGTTGATATAAGCCGTAAGAAGATATATTCCGAGGTTATAGAGGAATTCCGTGAATTCGGTGCGGAGATTGACGAGAATAAAGCCCGTGAAATTGCCGAAAAGCGTCTTTTGAACGAGGTTCGCAAGGGTGTTCAGATGATACAGTATCAGGTGGTTACGCTTATGACCACAAACGGTCAGGCTCCGTTTGTTACTGTGTTTATGTATCTTAACGAGGCAAAAAACGAACAGGAAAAGCACGATCTGGCGCTTATAATAGAAGAAGTGCTGAAGCAGCGCTATCAGGGCGTTAAAAATGAAAAGGGCGTGTGGATAACTCCTGCGTTCCCGAAGCTTATTTATGTGCTTGAGGAAGACAACATTACGGAAGACGGAGAGTATTGGTATCTTACGAAGCTTTCGGCAAAATGTACCGCAAAGCGTATGGTGCCGGATTATATTTCCGAAAAGGTAATGCTCAAAAATAAAATCGACAAAAACGGCGAAGGTCACTGTTATACATGCATGGGATGCCGCAGCTTCCTTACCCCTTATGTTGATGAAAACGGAAAGCCTAAGTATTACGGTCGCTTTAATCAGGGCGTTGTAACCGTAAATCTTGTTGATATAGGTCTTTCTGCCGGCGGCGATACAGATAAGTTCTGGCAGATATTCGATGAAAGAATGGAGCTTTGCCACAGGGCTTTGCAGGCAAGGCATGAGCGCCTTACCGGCACTGTTTCCGATGCGGCGCCTATCCTTTGGCAGTACGGCGCTCTCCTGCGCCTTAAAAAGGGCGAGACGATAGATAAATATCTGCACGGCGGATATTCCACGCTTTCACTCGGATATGCGGGCCTTTGGGAATGTGTATACAGTATGATAGGCAAAAAGCTCACAGAACCCGAGGGCGAGGAATTCGGACTTGAGATAATGAAAAAGCTTAATGAGTATACCGCAAAGTGGAAGGAAGCGGAAAATATAGACTATTCGCTTTACGGAACTCCGCTTGAAAGCACTACCTATAAGTTTGCAAAATGTCTGCAAAAGCGCTTTGGGGTAATAAAGGGCGTTACCGATAAAAATTATATTACCAACAGCTACCATATCCATGTAACAGAGGATATCGACGCATTTGATAAGCTGGCGCTCGAAGCAAAATTCCAGGCGTTGTCGCCGGGCGGAGCTATTTCTTATGTTGAAGTACCGAATATGCAGAATAATATAGAGGCAGTGCTTTCGGTTATGCGTTTTATTTACGATAACATAATGTACGCCGAGCTTAATACCAAAAGCGATTACTGCCAGGTGTGCGGTTATGACGGCGAAATCGAAATAGAGGAAAACAAAGACGGAAAGCTTGTTTGGAAATGCCCTAATTGCGGCAATACAGACCAGGATAAGATGAACGTTGCCAGACGCACCTGCGGATATATAGGAACGCAGTTTTGGAATCAGGGCAGAACTCAGGAAATTAAGGAAAGAGTACTGCATCTGTAATAAGAATTTCAGATATTGGAGGACGGTGATTATCGCCGTCCCCTAATTCTGTCTCAGAGGTTTTATAAATGAATTATGCGGCGCTTAAAAAATTTGATATAGCAAACGGACCCGGCGTCAGGGTGTCGCTTTTTGTGAGCGGATGCCGGCACCGCTGCAAAAACTGCTTTAACAGAGAAGCATGGGATTTCTCTTACGGCAAACCGTTTACCGAAAATACCGAAAAAGAAATATTGACAGAGCTTTCCGAGGATTATATAATGGGTCTGTCACTTTTGGGCGGCGAACCGTTTGAGCCTGAAAACAGGGAGGCGCTTACCGCACTTTTAAGAAAAGCAAAGGAGCTTTTTCCCGAGAAAAAGACATGGTGCTATACAGGTTTTTTGTACGAACAGCTGACCGACAAAACGGCAACCGAAATGCTTTCATATATTGATGTTTTGGTGGACGGCAGGTTTATAGAGGAGAAAAAAAGTCCCGACCTTATTTTCAGGGGATCTTCAAACCAAAGAATAATAGATGTTAAAAAATCCCTTGAGAAGGGCAAGGCTGTGTGGCTTGACGGTGTTTGGAGACGCAGTATGGGAAACGGGAACATATACGAATAAAGGAATGGTAAAAATGAAAGTGAATTTTAAAAAGCTCAGCGAAAATGCGCATGCGCCTACATACGGCTCGGAATATGCCGCAGGAGCGGATATATATGCGCTCACGGACGGAGAGACGGTAAAAATTGCTCCGGGAGAGACTAAAATGATACATACGGGAATTTCAATGGAAATACCCGAGGGCTATGCAGGTCTTATCTACGCACGCAGCGGCATAGCGACAAAAAGAGGGCTTGCACCCGCAAATAAGGTCGGCGTGGTGGACAGCGATTACCGTGGCGAATTTATGGTTTCACTTCACAATCATTCAGATAAAGAGCAGGAAATTGCGGACGGCGAGCGTATAGCTCAGCTTGTTATCACACCTTTCTTAAAGGCGGAGTTTACAGAGTGCGATGAGCTTTCCGATACCGTAAGAGGTGCGGGCGGCTTTGGCTCTACAGGTAAAAAATAAAAAAATACTTGATTTTTATTAAACATTGTGGTAGAATAATTTGGCTATTGGAAACGAAATAAGTTTTCAGCTATTCTGCATTTGATTTCACCCGGGCCTTACGGGTGGGTTCATTGCCGAAAAATCGACATTGAAGCGAGCGGTCCTCTGCCCTATGAGGTTATGAACGCTTGGTAGAAATTAAGGAGGAAAAAAGATGGATGTTATTAAAGAGCTTACAGCAGATATGCTCAAAAAGGACGCTCCTGAAATTCTTATAGGAAGCACCGTAAAGGTACATGTAAGAATTAAAGAGGGCGAAAAAGAGAGAATTCAGGTTTTCGAGGGTACCGTTATTGCTAAGAATAACAGCGGCATTGCTGAAACCTTTACCGTTCGCCGTGTTTCCTACGGTGTCGGCGTAGAGCGTGTTTTCCCTGTACATTCTCCCAATGTTGCTAAGGTTGAGCTTGTACGCAAGGGTCAGGTTCGCAGAGCGAAGCTTTACTATCTGCGTGACAGAGTCGGTAAAGCGGCTAAGGTTAAGGAACTCATCGGCTGATTTTCTTACCGTCATAATAAGGCATTTTAAAGGGGAGACGGGAACACTGTCTCCCTTTTTGTTTAATGTGAGGTGCTTATGGACGACAGAAACGATTTTTTTAATCCTAATAATACAGGGGGCTTTTTTGTTGACGAGAGCTGTGTAAACAACAGCGAACAGGAGCCTGAAAAAAAGCCTGATATGCCTGTTACGGCTGAAATATTTGAATGGCTTGATGTGCTTGCTACCGCAATTATTACGGTAGTAATAATCTTCAGCCTCATTTTCCGAGTTGCCACTATAAGCGGAGAGTCGATGACCAATACCCTGCAAGACAAGGATAAGGTTATTATAACTAATCTTGCGTATACCCCGAAAAAGGGCGATATTGTGGTAATCTCACGCAATGCGGATAATTCGCTGGAGGGAGTTAATGCCGGTCAGGTACCCATTATTAAGCGTGTAATTGCAGTCGCCGGTCAAACGGTGGATATTGATTTTGAAAAGGGAGTCGTTTCGGTAGACGGTGTAGAACAGGAAGAACCGTATACAAGAACTCTGACTAACCGTGCGGGCGATGTTAAATTTCCGGTATATGTGCCGGACGGATATATATTTGTTTTGGGCGATAACCGTAACGATTCGCTTGACAGCCGCTATACCCAGATAGGCGACGGCGGACTTGTTGATACCCGTTATGTTTTAGGTCACGCAGTGTTAAGGGTGTTCCCGTTTTCAAGCTTCGGCAGACTTGATAATAAATAGCCTACGGAGAGTTTTATGAAAAATAAAGGTAAAAAAGAAATTAACAATACCGATAATAGGGTGAGCGTAAACTGGTTCCCCGGTCATATGGCGAAAACACGCCGTAAGATTAAGGAAATACTGCCGCTTATAGACGCAGTTGCCGAGGTTGTAGACGCACGGGTGCCCGTAAGCTCAAGAAATCCCGAGCTGCCCTCGCTTATCGGGGATAAGCCGCTTATAATTCTGCTTAACAAATGCGATATGGCAGACCCTGCCGCTACCTTGGAATGGATAAATTATTATAAACAAAAGGGCATTACCGCAATAGGGGTAGACTGTAAAAGCGGAAAGGGTCTCAGCGCCTTTAAAACAGCTGTGAAATCTGCACTTGCGGATAAGCTTCGCTCATATGAGCAAAAGGGAATGGTCGGTAAGCCTTTGCGTGTTATGGTTGTGGGTATTCCCAATGTGGGAAAATCCACATTTATCAACCGTATTGCGGGGAACAATAGGGCAAAAGCGGAAAACCGTCCCGGCGTTACAAGGGGAAACCAGTGGTTTACAATAGATAAACAGCTTGAATTGCTCGATACGCCGGGCGTTTTGTGGCCTAAATTCGAGGATAAAACGGTTGGCGAGCACTTGGCGTTTACAGGTGCGGTTACCGACAGAATACTTGATACCGAGTTGCTTGCCGTAAGGCTTTCGGAGCTTTTGGCACGGCTTTGCCCCGAAAAACTCAAGAGTCGCTACGGCGAGCTTGATTATACGGCGGACGGCTATGAGATACTGTGTCAGATAGGCAAAAAGCGTGGAATGGTAATAAAGGGCGGAGAAACCGATACAGAAAGGGCGGCAAATATGCTGCTTGAAGAGTACCGCAACGCCAAAATCGGAAATATAACTTTGGAAAGGGTAGAAAAGGGTGCCTGATTACGAATATGAAAAAGCCGCAAAAAAATGCGGCTTTAGCCTTATTTGCGGTGTGGACGAGGCCGGCAGAGGTCCGCTTGCGGGACCTGTTTGCGCAGCGGCGGTAATACTGCCGGAGGACGCCGTTATAGAGGGTCTTAACGATTCAAAAAAGTTAAGCGAAAAAAAGCGTGAAATGCTTTATGATGTGATTAAAGAAAAAGCGCTTGCTTTTTCGGTTGCATACGGAACGCTTGAAGAAATTGAAGAGCTTAATATTCTGCAAGCGACATTTATTGCGATGAACCGTGCGATTGACGGGCTTGAAATCAAACCGGATTTTGCCTTAATAGACGGCAACCGTGTGCCGAAGGATATTAAAATCCCATGTGAGACGGTTGTGAAAGGGGACGGCAAGTCAATGTCGGTTGCGGCGGCTTCGGTGCTTGCAAAGGTGACAAGAGACAGGCTGATGCTTGAATACGATAAAAAATATCCCGAATACAATTTTAAAAAGCATAAGGGTTACGGAACGAAAGAGCATACGGAGCTTATTAAAAAGTACGGCCCGTGTGAGATACACCGCATTTCATTCCTAAAAAATATACTATGAATATAGGGAAAACGGGTGAAACGGGCGAGCGGATGGTTGCCGATTTTATGCGTAAAAAAGGCTGTACGGTAATAAAACGCAATTATCAGTGCCGATTCGGTGAAATTGACATAATAGCGGAAACAAAGGAATACATTATTTTTACGGAGGTTAAAACCCGAGCGGAGTCGAGTATGGTATCTCCGGCAGAATCGGTTGATCGCCGTAAACAGCAAAGAATCGTGCTTGCCGCAGAGGATTTTCTTTCTAAGTACGAAACGGAACTTCAGCCGAGATTTGATGTGGCTGAGGTGACTGTTTTTAAAAAATCAGACAGTCAGTACGGTTACAGGCTTAATTATATTAAAAATGCTTTTTAGGATTTTGCTATGAATTATTTTGATCTGCACTGCGATACCGCATATGAATGTTGCTTTAAAAATAAGAAATTTATAAAAAACGACCTCGCCGTATCTGCCGATAAGGGAGCGGCTTTTGAAAAATGGTCGCAGGTTTTCGCCGTTTGGGTAAGGGATGACGCCGAACAGCCTTATAAGCTTTACCGTACCGTGCTTGATGAATTTAAGAAAAAGCTGAACGGTATTCCCGGTAACCTTACGCCTTATTTTGCGGTTGAGGGCGGAGCGGTTATAGGGCGTGATTCCGACCTTATTTACAACCTTAAAAAAGACGGTGTTAAATACCTTACGCTTACCTGGAACGGAGAAAACCGTATAGCCGGCGGAAGTAAAACGGAAAAGGGACTGACCCGTTTCGGGCGTGAGGTTATAAAAAAGCTGAACAGCTTAAAAATCTGCTGCGATTTATCGCATCTTAACGATAAAAGCTTTTTTGCGGCGATAGAACAGGCGGAATACCCCATAGCGTCACACTCAAACTGCCGTGCGGTTTGTGATGTAAAAAGAAATCTTACCGATGAGCAGTTAAAGCTGATAGGTCAAAGAAACGGTATAATCGGTCTTTGCTTTTATACAAAATTTTTGGGCGGAGATACCGTGGAAAAGCTTTACGAAAACATATGCCATACGGCAGAGCTTGGATTGGAGGACAATATCTCCGTCGGCTCTGATTTTGACGGTGCCGAGACGGGAAATCCGGTCAAGACCGTGTCGGGAGTTCCTGCGCTTTATCAGGCACTTTTTGAAAAAGGTATCGGGGAAGATTTGCTCGATAAAATTTTTTACAAAAATGCTCAAAATTATTTTGACAAAATGACCTGTGTATAATACAATGAATGAAGTACGGTTTTCAAGGAGTAAAAAGCAATGAATTACATAAGTACAAGGAATAAATCTGTAAAAGTAACCGCTGCCGAGGCGATTGCAAAGGGAATTTCGGCTGACGGCGGACTGTTTGTTCCGGACAGCTTTCCTAAGCTTTCGGAAGATGATTTCAAAAGTTTGAAGCAGCTTGATTATATAGGCAGAGCAAAATATGTTCTTAAATATTTTTTGAATGATTTTACCGAAGGTGAAGTCGATTACTGTGTAAGGGGCGCATACACAGGCAGCTTTGATAACGATATTCCGGCTCCTATTTCGGTTGTAGGGGATATGAATATACTTGAGCTGTGGCACGGACCTACATGCGCATTTAAGGATTTGGCACTTCAGTTATTACCGTATCTTCTTACTACATCTGCCAAAAAGACAGCGGCAGGTAAAAAAACCGTAATTTTGGTTGCAACCTCCGGTGATACCGGCAAGGCGGCGCTTGAAGGATTTTGCGACGTTCCCGATACCGAAATAATCGTCTTTTATCCGAGTGACGGCGTAAGCCCGATGCAGAAGCTTCAAATGGATTCGCAAAAGGGCGGAAATGTCCATGTATTTGCCATTAAAGGTAACTTTGACGACGCTCAGACCGGCGTAAAAAAGATATTTACAGATGCCGCAGTAAAGGAAAAGCTTGATGAGAACGGTATGCAGTTTTCCTCCGCCAATTCAATTAACTGGGGAAGGCTTGCTCCGCAGATTGTTTATTATGTTTCCGCTTACTGTGACTTATTGTTGAAAAATGCGGACTTAAAGGACGGCTTTAATGTGGTTGTTCCTACCGGCAATTTCGGTAATATTCTTGCCGCATATTATGCAAAGAAAATGGGAGTGCCGATAAACAGGCTTATCTGTGCGTCTAATTCCAACAATGTTCTTACGGACTTTATAAGAACCGGAGTTTATGACCGCAACCGTAAATTCTACACAACCGTTTCTCCGTCTATGGATATACTTATTTCAAGCAATCTTGAAAGAATGTTGTTCGAGCTTTCCGGCGCCGATGACAAGGCGGTTTCAAAAATGCAGGATGAGCTTTCAAAAACGGGAACCTTTAAGGTATCCGATGACATTAAGGCAAAAATGTCCGAACTCTTCTGGGGCGGCTGCTGCAATGATGAGCAGACACTTGGAACAATAGGCAAGGTATTCGGCGAGTACGGCTATTTATGTGATACTCATACTGCCGTTGCGGTTAATGTTTATAATCAGTATAAGGAACAGACGGGCGACTGCAGAACAGCGCTTATTGCTTCGACAGCCTCGCCTTATAAGTTTGCGGACAGCGTGCTTAAAGCCGTAAGCGACAAGGATTCGGGAAGCGAATTCGGCAATGTTGACTTGCTTTGCGATATAACGGGAGCGGAAGTACCTGAGCCTATAAAAGCACTCGAAAAAGCCGAGGTAAGATTTAACGAGGTTTGCGATAAGGATAAAATGCTTTTAGCAGTTTATTCCGCACTCGGAATAAAATAAAAAATATCCGGCTTAAAAGCCGGATATTACTTTTGACAGGCTACCTTACTTTGCTTCAAAGGTGTCACAGCAGGTATCTCTGCATGTGTTGGCTTCGCCGTGTCCGACTTGAATTTTTCCTGCGGCGCACATATCGTCTGCGGTATGGTGAACACAGTTCTTAACATCGCAGGCTACGCACAGTTTGGTTTCGCATTTGCAATCTGACATATTAGGTCAAGTCCTTTCCGACCCTTTTTGGGGTCTTGGTTATTATGTGCAGAAACATAATATTTATTAGTAAGTGCAGGTGATTTTTAATTTGAGTATTTATGCCATTTCGGATCTTCATTTATCCTTCGGAACAAATAAACCAATGAATATTTTTAAAGGCTGGGATAATCATACCGAAAGAATTAAAGCAAATTGGAAACGGCTTGTAAAGGAAGAAGATACCGTTATTTTGCCGGGGGATTTTTCCTGGGGCTTAAAGCTTGAGGAAACGGTAAAGGATTTTGAATTTCTTGAAAAATTACCGGGTAAAAAGCTGCTTTTAAAGGGAAATCATGATTTATGGTGGAGTACCGCAAAAAAGCTTCATGAATTTTTTTATGAAAACGGATTTAATTCGGTTGATATAATCTATAACAACTGTGCCGTTTGCGAAAATAGGGCGATAGCAGGAACCCGAGGCTGGTTTTTTGACGATACGGCGGACAAAAAAGTACTTCTGCGTGAAGCGGGCAGGCTTGAAGCGTCGATTTCTCAGGCTGAAAAAACGGGACTTCCGACAGAGGTTTTTCTTCATTATCCGCCTGTATACGGGGACGAGGTTTGCAACGAAATATTTGATATTATCAAAAAACACGGAATAAAAAAAGTATATCACGGCCATATACACGGCTTGGGATTTAATAAGGCAGTAAGCGAGTACGAGGGTGTAAAATTCAAGCTTATATCGTGTGATTGCATTGATTTTACACCTGTTTTGGTCGTCTAATATATAGAATTTGACGAATTTACAGAAGTATTTAAAAAAATGTAGAAAAAATTATCTTAATGTGCTATAATAATTTGAACTATTGTAAAACGAGATATTATGGTTTCGTTTCACTTCGGAGGTATAAAAATGAGCTTGAAAGAAACAAAAAAGATAGACACAAACAGGTATCAACTGGAAATTACGGTTGACGGCGAAAAATTCCGTGAAGCTATTAAGGAAGCTTATAAGAAAAACGGCAAAAAAATCAATGTTCCGGGTTTCAGAAAGGGTAAAGCTCCGCTTCATATAATCGAGACATATTACGGCACCGAAATTTTCTTTGAGGACGCTCTCAATCTTCTTTATAACGACCTTGTTGAAGACGCAATCAAGGAATCGGGACTTAAAGTTATAAACGATAAGATGGACTTTGACCTTGTTTCAATTTCTAAGGAAGACGGTGTGGATTTCAAGGTTTCCCTTACCACATATCCTGAAATTGAAGTAGGCGAATATAAGGGCTTAAAGGCTGAGAAAACCGCTGTTAAGGTTGACGCCGCAGAGGTTAATGCCGAGCTTAATGCAATGGCAGAGCGCAATGCCCGTATGGTATCTGTTGAGGACAGAGCCGCAAAGAACGGCGATACCGTTGTTATTGATTTTGAGGGTTTTAAGGACGGAAAGGCGTTTGACGGCGGCAAGGCCGAGGGTCATTCGTTAGTACTCGGCTCAGGTCAGTTTATCCCCGGATTTGAGGATCAGATAGTAGGCAAGAACATCGGCGATGAATTTGATGTTAATGTTACATTCCCCGAGGAGTACGGCGCTAAGGAGCTTGCCGGCAAGGATGCCGTTTTCAAGGTAAAGCTTCATGAAATAAAGGTTAAAGAGCTTCCTGCCGTAGACGATGAGTTTGCAAAGGATGTAAGCGAATTTGATACGCTTAAGGAATTAAAGGCAGACCTTAAGAAAAAGGCTACCGAGCGCAAGAAAAAAGCCGCTGAAGAGGCTACCGAAAACGCACTTGTTCAGCAGATTGTTGACAGCATAAAGGGCGAAATTCCGGAGGCTATGTTTGAAAACCGCCTTAATCAGTGCGTTGAAGATTTTGCTTACAGACTTCAGTCTCAGGGACTTAATCTTGAAACATACCTTAAGTACACCAATTCGAATATTGATGAATTCAAAAAATCTTTCCGTCCGCAGGCTGAGGCTCAGGTTAAGTACAGACTTGCACTTGAAAAAATCGTTGAGCTTGAAAACATCAAGCCCGATGATAAGGAAATCGAAGCCGAATACGAGAAGCTTGCAAAGGATTACGGCGTAGAGGCCGATAAGGTTAAAAACGCTATTCCGGCAGAAGAGGTTGCAAAGGATCTCGCCGTAGGCAAGGCAATAGACCTTATCAAGGAAAACGCAGTAATTACTGAGGTTGAGCCTAAGGCAGAAGAAAAAGCACCTGCAAAAAAGCCGGCTGCAAAGAAAACAACAAAGAAAACAGCCGATAAAGAAGAAAAGTAATTGATTATAAACTGTTTTTCGGGTCAATATTAAGACTAACGGAGGTAATTATATTGGATATGAGTCTGGTACCTTATGTAATCGAACAAACAAGCAGGGGCGAGCGCTCCTATGACATCTTTTCAAGACTTTTAAATGACCGTATAATTATGCTTAACGACGAGGTAAACAATGCCTCTGCCAGCGTGATTATCGCTCAGATGCTTTATCTTGAGGGTCAGGACCCCGAAAAGGACATTAATTTTTACATCAACAGCCCCGGCGGCGCAGTAACCGCCGGAATGGCAATTTACGATACCATGCAGTATATAAAGTGCGATGTAAGCACTATTTGTATGGGTATGGCGGCGAGCATGGGCGCTTTCTTACTTGCTGCGGGAACAAAGGGGAAGAGACTGGCTCTGCCTAACAGCGAGATTATGATTCATCAGCCGCTCGGTCAGGCACAGGGTCAGGCTACCGACATTCTTATTCACGCCCATCACATTGAGCAGATAAGAAGCAATATCAATAAGATACTTGCCGAAGAAACCGGAAAGCCGCTTGAGCAGATTCAGATAGATACCGAAAGGGATAACTTTATGACTGCTGCAGAGGCTGCCGAGTACGGCCTTATTGATAAAGTAATTTCTAAGAGATAGAGGTATTCAAATGCCGAATGACAAAAAAGATGAGATACGCTGCTCGTTCTGCGGTAAAACGCAGGACGAGGTAACAAGACTTGTAGAGGGTCCGGGCGTTTATATTTGCGACCAGTGTATCGAATTTTGCAATGCCTTGCTTTTTGATGATGAAACCGGCAAAAAGAATAAACCTGCTGAAAAGGACAAGGATTTTGTTCTTCCCAAACCGCAGGAAATCAAGGCTAAGCTTGACCAATATGTAATAGGTCAGGATGAAGCTAAAAAAACTCTTTCCGTAGCGGTTTATAACCATTACAAAAGAATTTATAAGAATGATGATCCCGAGGTTGAACTCAACAAAAGCAATGTGCTTATGTTGGGTCCTACCGGTGTCGGAAAAACGCTTCTTGCACAAACGCTTGCAAAAATACTTGAGGTGCCGATTGCGATAACCGACGCTACCACTCTTACAGAGGCAGGCTATGTCGGGGAAGATGTGGAAAACATACTTTTAAGGCTTATTCAGGCGGCGGATTATGATATCGAAAAGGCAGAGCGCGGCATAATCTATGTAGATGAAATAGATAAAATAGCCAGAAAATCCGAGAATGCTTCCATAACAAGAGATGTTAGCGGCGAGGGTGTTCAGCAGGCGCTCCTTAAAATTCTTGAGGGAACGGTTTCAAATGTTCCTCCGCAGGGCGGAAGAAAGCATCCGCAGCAGGAGTTTATTCAGATTGATACCACAAACATACTGTTTATATGCGCCGGAGCTTTCGATGGCATTGAAAAGGTTATCGAAAGGCGTATAGGCGGCAGCAGTTTGGGATTCGGTGCAGATGTCAAGTCACCGAAATCCTTAGAGGCTGAGGCTGTTTCTATGGCGGCTACGCATCAGGATCTTGTGAAATTCGGAATGATACCTGAGCTTGTCGGCAGACTTCCGGTTATAACTGCACTTAAAGGTATGGACAAGGAAACCCTTGTGAAAATTATGACCGAACCGAAAAATTCGATAATTAAGCAGTACAAGGCGCTTTTCAAGATGGATAATATCGATCTTGAATTTACCGAGGACGCACTCAGTAAAATAGCCGACCTTACTATCGAACGCAAAACCGGTGCGAGGGGACTCCGCTCTATTATAGAGGGGGTTTTGCAGAAGTTTATGTTTGAGGCACCGTCGGACGAGACGGTTACGGGCATTACAATAACCGCAAAAACCGTTGAAAACGGAGAGGCGGAAATAAAAAGAAAAGCATCATAAATTTCAATACCGTCATCGTAAGATGACGGTATTTTTTTAAAGCATATTTGAAAGGTCTGCTAACTGTTCAAGCGTCAGCTTTTCACCCCTGACGGTTTCCGGCAAATTCAGCTTTCGCAGTGCGGCACGCAGCTCGTCCCTGTCCGTGCCGGCAGTGTTTGAAACAGCGTTTACAAGAGTTTTTCGGCGCTGTGAAAAACAGCACTTTACAAGCTTGAAAAACTCCTTTTCACTTTTCAGATTCACCGGAGGTTCCTTGCGGATTTTTAATTGTATTACCGATGAATCGACATTCGGCGGCGGCATAAAGCTTTTTCTGTCCACACCGAAAAGTATTTCGGGTTCGGCGTAATAGCTTACCGCAACGCTTACTGCGCCGGCTTCCCTTGTTCCAACGGCAGCGCAAAGCCGCTCGGCGGCTTCCTTTTGTACCATTACGGTTATTGCGTCTATCGGCAGGCGGCTTTCAAGCAAATGCATAATTACGGGAGATGTAATATAGTACGGCAGGTTGGCACATACGGCAACTCGTCCGCAGTCGCTGAATTTTTCTTTTATAAGGCTGTTCAGGTCGATTTTCATCGCATCACCGTAGATTACTTCGGTGTTAGTACAGTCCGCAAGGGTTTCGGGCAATATTTTTTTCAGGCGTTCGTCAAGCTCTATTGCCACCACCTTTGCCGAATTTTTTGACAGCTCCTTTGTAAGCACACCGATGCCGGGTCCTATTTCGATAACGCCGGTATCTTTATCACACGCAGCCTTTGCCATAGCAGGGCAGACATCCGGATTGATAAGGAAATTTTGACCGAGTGACTTTTTAAATTCGAATCCTGTTTTTGCAATCAGGGCTTTTACGGTATTTATATCGGATAAATTCATATTTTGCTCCAAAAATTTTAGTACATCACTTATTATAACCTATAAAATTTCCCTCTGCAATAAATTTTTGGTGACAAACCGACTTTTATAATGTATAATAGATTTAAATTATAGTTTTGCAGGTGAGTTATAAGTGGATAACAGATATTTTGATAAAGTAATTGAAGAAATGCAGCCGTTTTTGGACGAACAGGGATTTAAGCAATCGGCAGACGGCAGTTATGAGAATTCAACAAGAGCTATTAAGGTAGAGTATAATGAGGGCCGCCAAATGTATACGCTTAATGCGGCGGAGATAGCAGACGGCGAAACCGGTGAATTTAAAGAAATCAACGCTTGGCTTTTTGACGATTCGCAAACCGCAAAGGACGCCGCCTCGGTAGGTGTGGATTTTACCGCCTCTTTAAGGAAAAATATGGGGATAAAGCTTAAAAGAACAGCCTCTGGCGAGGAAATCGAGCTTCCCACGGTATCCAAAATAGGCAGTGTGACGGTAACCGGCTTTGCTAAAAAAATGCTTGACTTTTTCCCGTCTTTAAAGGATGAATATAAGGACCATATTGCACGGAACGGAAATTTCCTCTACCTTAACTTTTTCGGAGAGCATCTTGTTCCGCATATTAAAAATGTTTTGAATTCAGGCAATAAAAAACAGATTAAAAAGCTCTATGACATATTAGGCGATATGTATGTCAAGGGCGACAAAGATACTGTAAATACCGTTATTGCCGTGCTTTGCGCTGCGGCATATAAGGACGAAAATACCGAAAAAGCCGTTAAGGATATGCTGGCTGACAACAATCATTTCCTTTTAGCGTTCGAAAGCTTTTTAAAGGCGCTGCCTAAGTCTAAAAAGCTTATGGCTGTACTTGTAAAATAAAAAATATATTTTTTGGGGGTCTTTTTGTGGAGTATGTTATTATCGCATTGATTGTACTGCTTGTCATTTTGTTTTTTGCCAATGTGAGAATTGTTCCGCAGGCAACGGAATATGTTATTGAATTTCTCGGCAAATATAAAGTGACATGGGGTGCGGGTTTGCATGTTAAGATTCCGATTTTAGAGCGAATTGCAAAGAAAATAACCCTTAAGGAGCAGGTGCTTGATTCACCTCCGCAGCCGGTCATCACAAAAGATAATGTTACTATGCAGATTGATACTGTGGTTTATTTCAGAATTTACGATGCAAAGCTTTATACCTACGGCGTTGTAAGTCCTGTAAACGCTTTGCAGAACCTTACCGCTACTACCCTGCGTAACCTTGTCGGCGAGCTTGAGCTTGACGGTACGCTTACTTCGAGAGACACAATAAACGCAAAAATGACGGCTATACTCGATGAGGCTACCGATAAATGGGGTATGAAGGTTAACCGTGTTGAGCTTAAAAATATTATTCCGCCCGATGAAATTCAGAATGCAATGGAAAAGCAGATGAAAGCGGAGCGTGAGCGCAGAGAGACACTTTTACAGGCAGAGGGTCATAAAGCGGCGGCAATTACCAGAGCCGAGGGCGATAAGCAGGCTATGATATTGGCGGCAGAGGGCGAGCGTGACGCACGAATTGCAAGAGCAGAGGGCGAGGCAAAGGCCATTTACCTTAATAAAAAGGCAGAGGCAGACGGTATCCGTGCAATAAAAGAGGCGGCGGCAGACGCAGCAGTGCTTGAAATTAAACGGCTGGAAACCCTTGCTGAAATTTCAAACGGTACTGCGGCTAAGCTTATAATTCCGACAGATGCGGTCAATATGGTCACAAAAAATACCGTATTCACCGAAACTACCGGTATAGGCGATGTAACTCATGAGGAGCCTAAGCCCGTAACACCGCCTAAAAAAGACGAATGCTGTGACGATTAAAAATAATTGACAAAAGCATTATTGTGTGCTATACTGTACTAAATTAATGAGCAATGGCGCTCACTTACGGAGAATAACTCTGTGAGTGGGCGCTTTTAATTTTAGGCAAACGGGGGAATTTATATGTCTGAAAAGGGACTTTACCGACAACAATTTGAGCATGACGCCTGCGGTATAGGCGCCGTTGTGAGGGTTGACGGAACAAAGAGTCACACGGTTGTTGATAATGCACTTTCAATAGTTGAAAAGCTTGAACACAGAGCAGGAAAGGACGCTTCGGGCGAGACGGGAGACGGAGTCGGAATACTTGTCCAGATATCTCATAAGTTCTTCAAAAGCGCCGCCGAAAAAATCGGAATTGAGTTAGGTGAAGAACGGGAATACGGTGTGGGAATGTTCTTTTTCCCGCAGGATACCTTAAAGCGCAATCAAGCTAAAAAAATGCTTGAGGTTATAGCCGATAAAGAGGGCGTTGACTTCTTAGGCTGGCGTGAGGTTCCCATAAGAAGCGATATTTTGGGAGAAAAAGCGCTCTGCTGTATGCCGCATATTATGCAGTGTTTTCTCAAAAAGCCGGCGGATATCGAAAAAGGTCTTGATTTCGACCGTAAGCTTTATGTCATACGCAGGGTTTTCGAACAGAGCAACGATAACACATATGTAGCGTCGCTCTCATCAAGAACCATTGTATATAAGGGTATGTTTCTTGTGGGGCAGCTCCGTCGGTTTTATCTTGATTTGCTTGATGAAAGCTTTGAAAGCGCAATAGCGCTTGTTCACTCACGCTTTTCCACCAACACAACGCCGAGCTGGGAGCGTGCGCACCCGAACCGCTTTATACTCCATAACGGTGAAATAAATACCATAAGAGGAAATGTAGACAGAATGCTTGCCCGTGAGGAAACCATGGAAAGCGAGTTTATGGACGACGATATGGACAAGATTCTGCCTGTTGTAAACGCCGCCGGATCAGATTCGGCAATGCTTGATAATACGCTTGAATTTCTTGTAATGAACGGTATGGATTTGCCGCTTGCGGTTATGGTTACAATCCCCGAACCGTGGAGGAACAGTAAAACAATAACAAGGGCTAAAAGAGATTTTTACCATTACTATTCAACTATGATGGAGCCGTGGGACGGTCCTGCCGCAATACTGTTTTCGGACGGCGATACGGTAGGGGCGGTGCTTGACCGTAACGGTCTGCGCCCGTCAAGGTATTATATAACGGATGATAATATGCTTATTTTATCGTCCGAGGTAGGCGTGCTTGATATACCTGCAGAGCATATTGTCAAGAAAAATCGCCTTGAACCCGGAAAGATGCTGCTTGTAGATACTGCAAAAAAACGCATCATTTCCGACGAGGAATGTAAGAGATATTATGCCACAAGAAAGCCTTACGGCGAGTGGCTTGACCAAAATCTTGTCCGGCTTTCGGACCTTAAAATGCCGAACTGCCGTATTGAGCGTTATGACGCAAAGACAAGGGATTTGCTTTATAAGGCATTCGGATATACCTATGAGGATGTGCGTAACGCAATAATTCCTATGGCAAAGAACGGAGCGGAGGCTACCGCCGCTATGGGTACGGATATACCGCTTGCAATGCTTTCGGAAAAGCATCAGCTTTTATTCAATTATTTCAAACAGCTTTTTGCACAGGTAACCAATCCGCCGATAGACGCAATCCGTGAAGAGGTCGTAACCGATACGAGCGTTTATGTCGGATCGGACGGAAACCTGTTGAGCGAGAGCGCCTCAAACTGCGGTGTGCTTGAGCTGCCCAATCCTATAATCACATCGGCAGAGCTTGTGAAAATTAAGGCGATAGACCGCCCCGGCTTTAAGGTTGAAACCGTCTCTTTGCTTTATTATACCAATACTCCGCTTGAACGGGCGCTTGATCACCTGTTTGTCGAATGTGACCGTGCTTATAAAAAGGGAGCGAATATACTTATTTTGTCCGACAGGGGCGTAGACGAAAACCATGTTGCAATTCCGTCGCTTTTAGCGGTATCGGCTATTGAACAGCATCTGATACGCACCAAAAAGCGTACTGCGCTTTCGGTAATACTTGAAAGTGCCGAACCCAGGGATGTGCACCATTTTGCTACGCTTTTAGGCTACGGCGCAAGGGCGGTAAACCCGTATCTTGCAGAGGAATGTATTACCGAGCTTATAGACAGAAAACTGCTTGATAAGGATTACCATACCGCAATAAGGGATTATAACAATGCAATTCTTCACGGCATAGTAAAAATAGCCTCCAAAATGGGCATTTCAACCATACAGTCTTATCAGTCGTCACAGATTTTCGAGGCTGTCGGCATTAAAAAAGAGGTTATTGATAAATACTTTACCAATACCGTAAGCCGTGTGGGCGGAATAGGTCTTGAAGAAATCAACGAGGGTGTAGAGTACCGTCACAGCCATGCGTTTGACCCGTTGGGGCTTGGTGTAGATACCACGCTTGACAGTGTGGGCGAGCATAAGCTCCGTTCCGGCAACGACAAGGAAGACCATATGTACAGTCCGGAGACGGTTATCGCTCTTCGAGAGGCTACACAGCAGTGCTCCTACAAGCGCTTTAAGGAATACACCGATATGGTGGATAACGAGCGGCGGCCGCATACATTAAGAGGACTGCTTGAATTTAATACAGAGGGAGTAACCCCCGTTCCGCTTGAAGAGGTAGAACCGGTAAGCGAGATAGTAAAACGCTTTAAAACAGGCGCTATGTCATACGGTTCTATTTCGCAAGAGGCTCATGAGTGTATGGCGATAGCTATGAACAAGCTCGGCGGAAAATCGAATTCCGGCGAGGGCGGCGAACGGCCGGAGAGACTGGGTACCGAGCGTGGAAGCGCTATAAAGCAGGTGGCTTCGGGCCGTTTCGGAGTTACAAGCGAATATCTTGTTTCCGCTAAGGAAATTCAGATAAAAATGGCACAGGGAGCAAAGCCCGGCGAGGGCGGACATCTGCCCGGTAAAAAGGTATATCCGTGGATAGCCAAAACCCGTTATTCAACCCCGGGTGTATCGCTTATCTCGCCTCCGCCGCATCACGATATTTATTCTATCGAGGATTTGGCACAGCTTATTTTCGATCTTAAAAACGCCAACAAGGACGCCAGAATTTCAGTTAAGCTTGTTTCCGAGGCGGGAGTAGGCACTATTGCCGCAGGAGTTGCTAAGGCAGGCGCACAGGTTGTACTTATTTCCGGTTATGACGGCGGTACGGGAGCGGCACCTCAAAGCTCTATACATAACGCAGGACTTCCGTGGGAATTAGGTCTTGCAGAGGCTCATCAGACCCTTATAAGCAACGGACTTCGTTCAAGAGTAATACTTGAAACCGACGGTAAGCTTATGAGCGGCAGAGATGTGGCGATTGCGGCAATTCTCGGCTCAGAGGAATTCGGTTTTGCAACAGCTCCGCTTATCACAATGGGATGTATCATGATGAGGGTATGTAACCTTGATACCTGCCCCTGCGGTATAGCTACGCAAAATCCGGAGCTTAGAAAGCGTTTTTGCGGAAAGCCCGAATATGTAATGAACTTTATGACTTATATTGCCGAGGAACTGCGTGAAATAATGGCAAAGCTGGGCGTCAGAACCGTTGAAGAGCTGGTAGGCCGTACAGACCTTATCAAGGTGCGTGAAAAAACGGTAACTAAGCGTGCGGCAATGGCGGATCTTTCGCAGATTCTTTACAGCGATAAAAATGCTCCGCAGAGCGAAAAGCACTTCAGACCGGATAATGTGTTTAACTTTGAGCTTGAAAAGACGGTTGACGAAGCGGTGATAATTCCTGCATTTAAATCGGCGCTTAAAACGGGTAAACCGAAAGCGATTGACATACCTGTTTCAAGCACAAACCGCACGCTCGGCACTATTTTCGGTTCGGAAATAACCAAAAAATATAAAAACACTTTGCCGGACGATACTTATGTTATTAACTGTCACGGCGGCGGAGGTCAATCCTTCGGAGCGTTTATACCAAAGGGCCTTACTATAAGACTTACGGGCGACAGTAACGATTATTTCGGCAAGGGACTTTCGGGCGGCAAGCTTATTGTCACACCGCCGTCAGGCTCAAAATTCAAGGCTGAAGAAAATATTATAATAGGAAATGTCGCACTTTACGGCGCAACCTCCGGTGAGGCGTACATAAACGGTATTGCCGGAGAACGCTTCTGTGTAAGAAATTCCGGCGCATATGCCGTTTGTGAAGGAACCGGCGACCACGGCTGTGAGTATATGACCGGCGGCAGAGCGGTAATATTAGGTCCTACCGGCAAAAACTTTGCGGCAGGTATGAGCGGCGGTATTGCTTATGTGCTTGATGAAAACTTTGATTTTTATCTGCACCTTAACAAAGAGCTTGTAACAATGAGCGTTGTCGAGGAAAAGCACGATATTGAGGAGCTGCGTTCTATAATAGAAAAGCATGTAGCTGCCACAGGCTCGCCTAAAGCAAAGCGGATACTCAACGATTTCAGTAATTACATTCCGTATTTCAAAAAGATAGTGCCTAACGATTACAGCCGTATGCTTGCAGAAATCAGCCGTTTTGAGGAAAAAGGTCTGTCCCGTGAAGAGGCTGAGCTTGAAGCCTTTTATTCGGTGCAGAAATAAGGAGGGGAATAAAAATGGGAAAACCTACCGGATTTTTGGATTTTGAAAGAAAGCTTAATAAATCGGTTAAGCCGGCCGAAAGAATAAAAAATTTCAACGAGTTCCACTCCCCTATGCAAAAGGCAGCAAGAGAGCAACAGGGCGCAAGATGTATGAATTGCGGAATACCGTTTTGCCAATCGGCCATGAAGCTCGGCGGAATGGTGTCGGGATGTCCTTTACACAACCTTATTCCCGAATGGAACGATGAGATATACAACGGAAATTGGGAGTATGCATTGGCACGCCTTACAAAAACCGCAAGCTTTCCGGAATTTACCGGCAGGGTGTGTCCGGCTCTCTGCGAGGCGGCATGCTCCTGCGGACTTTACGGAGATTCCGTTACAGTTAAAGAAAACGAGCTTGCAATAATCGAAAACGGGTACAAAAACGGATGGGTAAAGCCGCATCCGCCTGAGGTACGCACCGGTAAAAGGGTTGCGGTTATAGGCTCAGGTCCGTCGGGTCTTGCATGTGCGCAGCGTCTTAACGGCAGGGGTCACAGTGTAACCGTGTACGAAAAGGATGACCGTGTCGGCGGACTTTTAATGTACGGAATACCGAATATGAAGCTTGAAAAATCGGTTATAGACAGGCGCATAAATCTTATGAAAGCCGAGGGTGTCGAGTTTAGGACAGGCGTAAATGTCGGAGAGGATATAAAAGCGGAGGAATTGCTTGAAAAATTTGACGCAGTTGTTATTTGCTGCGGTGCAGGCAATCCCCGTGACCTGAAGGTTGAGAATAGAGATACAAAGGGTGTTTATTTTGCCGTTGATTTTCTGAAATCTACCACAAAGGCTCTGCTTGATAACGGTCTTAAGGAAGGATTTATTTCCGCAAAGGATAAGGATGTTATTATAGTAGGCGGCGGAGATACTGGCAACGATTGCGTAGGCACTTGCATACGGCACGGTTGCAAATCGGTGACTCAGCTTGAAATGATGCCGAAGCTGCCGGACGGCAGAACTGACGCCAACCCGTGGCCGCAATATCCGAGGGTGTGCAAAACCGACTACGGACAGGAGGAGGCTATTGCCGTTTTCGGCAAGGACCCGAGGGTTTATTGCACTACCGTTAAATCCCTTGTTCCTGATGAAAACGGTTACATAAAGGCGGTTGTTACTGTAGAGCTTAAACCCGAAAAGGATAAAAAGAGCGGCAGAACCGTTATGACCGAGGTAAAGGACAGTGAAAAAACACTTGATTGCGGACTTTTGCTTATAGCCGCAGGATTTTTAGGTCCGAAGCCGTATATTGCAAAGGCATTCGGGGCAGAGACAAATGAGAGAAGCAATATTAAAACGCCTGACGGTTCTTATAAAACTGGCGTTGATAAGCTCTTTGTCGCAGGCGACAGCCACAGGGGTCAGTCGCTTGTGGTGTGGGCAATAGCCGAGGGCAGAGCCGCCGCAAAGGAAATTGATGAATATTTAATGGGATACACCAATTTGGTGTAAGCTCAAGAGCAAGGGCATAAAGCTAAGGAAAATTTTGATTGTATTTGTATTGCACAGACAGAGAGACATTGCTCTGCTAATGCAGGTTTATAGCTTTTGCTTTTCTTCAGTCTGTCTCATTCATGCCATTATTGAAACATTTAAAGAAGCGGCTGAAGGGGACGAAGAAATAAAATTTAATTATCAACAATAAGATTAAGACCTGTATAAGACCGAAAGGATTATACAGGTCTTAATTTATATCATTTAAAAGCCAAACGAATATATTTTTGACATTTTGGCTTTTTTCCACACGATAAATCGGTAATTTACCGTTGGTGACGGTCGGAAAGGTATGACGAATTGGTATTTGAGTATTAATACCGGCGTGTATATTATTCTCCTGTAAATAAAAATTGTAAATTACTGAGCGGTATGATATAATATAATAAATTCAGACGGTCGGAAAGACAGCTTAGTGCTTTATTTTCGGTGAAAGTGTATTTCGGAGGTATGAAATGTCTGCAAAAGTATATAAGCTTGCTGATGGGGTTGACGGTCTTTTTGTCAAGAACGAGAGGTTTAATACCACATCGGTTTCATTTAACTTTTATCTTCCGCTTAAAAAAGCAACGGCGGCGGAATATGCCTTATTGCCGTTTATTCTTACTACTTGCGGGGCGGAATATCCTGATTTTTCCCGTCTTAACTATAAGCTTAATAAGCTTTACGGTGCCCGTCTTGACGCAACCGCAGAAAAAACGGGGGATTATCAGCTCCTTAAAATGCGAATATCCGTTATAGACGACCGATTTACTTTTGAAAGTGAATCTCTCCTTAAACAGGCAATTAATATGCTTTTAAGTCTTGTTTTTTCGCCCAAGACCGAAAACGGTGCTTTTTGTGAAACGGATCTTGCAAGGGAAAAACGCAAGGCTATCGAGCATATAAACGGCGAAAAGAGCGAAAAACGCATTTATGCAAAAAATCGGCTTATCGAGGAAATGTATAAGGACGAGGCATACGGTATCCCCAAATGCGGAACCGTGGAAGATGTAGAAAAAATCACCGGCGAAAGTCTGTTTGCCGCTTGGCGTGATATGCTTGAAACGGCATATGTAAGGATAATAATTATAGGTGCCGCACTCCCCGCAAGACTTTTCGATGATATATCCCATAATTTTACGGATTGTAAAAGGCATAATATAACCGATTGCGCAAACAGCAAGCCGACGGCATTTTTAAGCGAGCCTGTCACGGTAACCGAAAAAATGCCGGTACAGCAGGGCAAGCTTGTTATGGGATTTTCCGCAGAAATGATCGGCGACGATTCCGTTACGCTTCCGCTTATGGTAATGACTGATATTTTCGGAGGAGGACCGTATTCAAGACTGTTTTCGAATGTGCGTGAAAAAATGAGCCTTTGCTATTATTGCTCCGCTTCGTCTGTAAGAATAAAGGGACTTTTAACGGTTGAATCCGGAGTTGAATCGCAAAATGCGGATAAAACGGAGAAAGCCGTAATCGAACAGCTTGACGCAGTTAAAAAAGGTGAATTCTCCGATTTTGAATTCGAGTCGTCGCTTAAGAGCATTAAAGATTCCCTCTCAACATATAACGACAGTCAAAACTCACTTGACGCATGGTATTCGGTAAAGGCTTATAACAAGGAGCTTTATTCGCCCGAGGACATTGCCGAAAAGCTTGCCGAAATTACAAGGGACGATGTTATTAAAGCCGCAGACGGAGTAAAGCTTCACACGGTTTACAAGCTTTTACCACAGGAGGGAAAATAATGCAAAAACAATATTTTGAAAGTACCATAGGGGAAAGCTATGTAAAGGCGGTTCACCCATCGGGACTTAAAATATATATACTTGAAAAATCGCAGTATAGCTCGGCTTATGCGATATTCGGAACAAAGTACGGTTCAATAGACAACTGCTTTTTGGTAAACGGGGAAGAAACCCGTGTGCCGGAGGGTATTGCTCACTTTCTTGAACATAAGCTTTTTGAAAGCGAGGACGGCGACGCTTTTACAAAATATGCCGAAACGGGAGCTTATGCAAACGCATTTACCTCGTTTGACAGAACCTGTTATCTGTTTTCTTGCTCGGACAGATTTTACGATAACCTGCAAATTTTGCTTGATTTTGTGCAATCTCCTTATTTTACGGCACAAACAGTACAAAAGGAACAGGGAATAATCGGTCAGGAAATAAAGATGTATGACGACAGTCCGGGTTGGCGTGTTATGTTTAATATGCTGCTTGCAATGTATAAAAACCATCCCGTAAGAATTGATATAGCCGGCACTGTGGAATCAATTTCCGAAATAGACGACAAACTGCTTTATAAGTGCTACAATACATTCTACAATCCGTCAAATATGTTTATTTGCATAGCCGGAAATGTAAATACAGAAAAGGTGCTGGCGCAGATAAACGCAAGTATAAAGGAAACCGCTCCGCTTGAGATAACAAGGGTAGACAGCGAAGAACCGGATTGTATATTGAAGCCTTTTGCAGAGCAGAAGTTATCGGTTGCACAGCCGTTGTTCTGTTTTGGCTATAAGGAAACCGTAAAAATCCCCGAAAGAACGGTAAAAGAAAAAATATGCACTTCTCTTCTTTTGGAGATTATTGCCGGCGAAGCTTCCCCTCTTTATAAAAAGCTTGTAAACGAGGGACTTATCAACGATGAATTTTCTACCGAATATTTCACCGGGAGAGGTTATTCCTGCACTATATTTGAGGGGGAATCGTCGGATCCGCACCGTGTCGCCGATGAAATAAAAGCAGAGGTAGAGCGCCTTAAAGCAGATGGAATAGATAAAAAGCTTTTTTCCGCAGTGCGGTGTGCAATGTACGGTGATGCAATAAGAATTTTCAACAGCACCGAAGCAATAGCCATGCAGCTTGTCGGATGCGCAATGTCGGACAGCGATTTGTTTGACGAAATTAAATATTTAAAGACCGTTACAGCAGATGATGTTTTTAAGCGGCTTATGCTGCTTGACAATGAAAAGACCGTTCTTTCGGTCGTTAAACCGAACGGAGACTGATTATGAGTTACAGCGTTACTATTTTCGGAATACATTTAAAGCTTTCACCGATAGCCTTTTCAATACCTATCGGCAAAGGTCATTGGGATATTTATTGGTACGGCATAATAATTGCCGCCGGATTTTTACTTGCATTGATATACGGTCTTAAAAATGCGGGGCGTTATAATCTGAATCCCGACCGTATGCTTGATGTAATACTTGTCGCAACGCCGATAGCAATACTGTCCGCAAGGGCTTATTATGTTATATTTGACGGTGAAAAGCTTAACGGTATCGGGGACTTTTTCGGGTTCGGCACCTCTTCCGGATTTGCAGGGCTTGCCATTTACGGCGGAGTGATAGGCGCATTTGTTTCGGGAGCGGTAATGTGCAAAATACGCAAGGTTAATATACTTGATATGTTCGATGTTGCCGCCGCAGGGTTTTTAATAGGACAGGGCATAGGCCGTTGGGGAAATTTTGTAAATCAAGAGGCATACGGCGCATTCACCGGCAGCAGTTTTTGGGGTATGCAGAGTGAAAAGACAATTTCCGAAATGGGCGAGGGTCTTGTTCATCCGTGCTTTTTATATGAATCTATATGGTGTATAGCAGGGTTCTTTATTCTAAACCATTTCAGCAAAAAGCGCCGTTTCAGCGGCGAGATTTCGCTTATGTACTGTGTTTGGTACGGTTTTGGCAGGGGATTTATCGAGCTTTTAAGAACCGACAGTCTTATGATAGGAAATCTAAAGGTTTCCTGTTTGCTTTCGTTTGCTGTTTGCATTGCCGGTCTTGCGACGCTTTTAGTGCTGCGTCGCCGTTTTGCGGAAAATTCGGTTTCCGCCGAATACAATGCAGTTTTCAGCGAAAATACAGAGGAATCGGAGAATAATACGGAGGAACAAAATGAGGATAATTGACGGAAAACGCATATCGTCAGAGGTTAAGGAAAGGGTAAAAAGCGAGGTCGCGGAGCTTAATAAGAAGGGCATTACGGTCGGTTTGGCGGTAATAATAGTGGGGGACGACCCTGCGTCGAAGATATATGTTGCCAATAAAAAGAAAGCCTGCGAGGCGCTCGGCATAATATCCGAGGAGTACATAATGCCCGAAAACACCAAGACGGAGGAACTGATAGCGCTTATTAACACCCTTAATGCCGAAAAGAGCATAAACGGAATACTCTGTCAGCTGCCGCTCCCCTCGCACATAGATGAGAAACTTGTTATAAATTCTATTTCACCCGAAAAGGATGTTGATGCATTTCATCCGCAGAATGTAGGAAGAATAATGACAGGGGACTATGATTTTGTGCCCTGTACGCCTGCCGGAATAATGGAAATGCTGAAATATGAGGGGATTAACGCAGAAGGGAAAAACTGCGTGGTGATAGGTCGCTCAAATATAGTCGGTAAGCCTATGGCTATGCTGCTTTTGCATGCAAACGGTACCGTTACCGTATGCCACTCGAAAACGCAAAATCTTAAAGAAATATGTAAGAGCGCCGACATACTTGTGTCGGCTGTCGGCAGAGCAAATTTTGTAAAGGCTGATATGGTTAAGGACGGCGCCGTGGTTATAGATGTAGGAATGAACCGTGAAAACGGCAAGCTGTGCGGCGATGTGGATTTTGAAGCCGTAAAGGAAAAAGCCTCTGCAATAACACCGGTTCCCGGCGGAGTAGGACCGATGACAATAGCAATGCTTATGTGTAATACGCTTACTGCCGCAAAACGGCAGAATAATCTTAAACGGTGATTTATGTGTTTAAAAGGTTGATTTGCCTTGCGTTTGCATTTGCGGCAGTAACATTAACCGTGTTTGCGGCAAAGACAAATGTTAAAATCAAGGTTGACAAGGAATTTACGGTTCTTTCTAAAGGAGAAAACGAGGAAGAGCTGGCTTCAATCCTCGGTATAACCGCTGATGAGCTGAAGGAATACTGCAGTGAAAACGGGATAGAATACCTTGCCGTAAACAGTGACAACACAAAGCAGGTAAAGCTTTCGGTACAGCAGACCGAATTTTCAAGTGCGGCAATTAATTTTTCAAATCTTTCGGATGAAAATATAGAGGCTGTAATTCCGGAAATAATCGGTATAAGTAATGTCAAAAGTGAAATCAAGAACAAAAACGGACAGAAATTTGCTGTAATCGACCTTTCTTCATACGACAGCGGCGGGGACTATACCGTTAATCAGTACATTACGGTAGCTGATAAAAAGCTGTTTGTTTTGTCTGTCTACACATCGGAAGGGAACGACACCGGCTATGCAGACGAAATATTCGAAAGCCTTGATTCGGGCGATTTTAATCGCATAAAACCCACGGGGAACAGTTACAGCTATGTGATTGTCGGTGCAATAGTGATTTTAGTCGGCGTTTGCGCCTTTGTAACGGTTACTTTAATAAGGGATATACGGTCGGATTCTGCTGTCAAAAAAAGTGATGATGGCAGCGAAACGGATTCCTGATATTTTGATTTTAATTGACAATTAATGTTTTGAATAATATAATATTTATCATATTATATAATCTGAGGAGAAACCATATGAAAAAGTATGATTATCTGTTGATCGGCGGCGGACTTTTTTCTGCAGTATTTGCATACCACGCCGTTAAAAACGGGAAAACCTGTTTGGTTCTTGAAAAAAGACCGCACTTAGGCGGAAATATATATTGTGAAAAAGTAGAAGGTATAAATGTACACAAATACGGAGCGCATATCTTTCATACATCTGATAGGCGAGTTTGGGATTTCGTAAACTCCCTTGCAGAGTTTAATAGGTATACAAACTGTCCCGTAGCCTGCTATAAGGGCGAGATGTACAATATGCCTTTTAATATGAATACATTCAGCAAAATGTGGGGAATTCGTACACCGAAAGAAGCAAAAGAAAAAATTGCAGAACAGATTGCTGAACTCAATATTACGGAACCTCGAAATCTTGAAGAGCAGGCAATAAGTCTTGTCGGTGAGGATATTTACCGCAAGCTTATCAAGGGATATACCGAAAAGCAGTGGGGCAGAAGCTGTACAGAGCTTCCGAGCTTTATAATAAAGCGTCTTCCGGTTCGTTATATATATGATAACAATTACTTTAACGATCCGTATCAGGGAATACCGATAGGCGGCTATAATGTCCTTACGGACAAGCTGTTTGCCGGCTGTGATGTTATGCTTAATACAGATTATAATACTGACCGTGAGAAATTTGACGGTATGGCAGAGAAAATACTGTATACAGGCACTCTGGATTCGCTGTTTGATTATAGTTGCGGCAAGCTTGAATACCGCAGCCTTAAATTCGAAACCGAGATTCTTGATGAAGAAAACCACCAGGGTGTGGCTGTTGTAAACTATACTGAGCGTGAAATCCCTTATACCCGTATAATAGAGCATAAACACTTTGAAAGTACAAAGAGCGATAAAACGGTTATAACCCGTGAATACCCTGCCGACTGGAAAGAGGGTATGGAACCGTATTATCCTGTAAATGATGAAAAAAATACCGCCTTATTCCAAAAATACAAGGCTTTAGCGGAAGAAAAGAAGAATATGATATTCGGAGG
>JAFOYI010000052.1 GCA_017391425.1 Clostridia bacterium
CAGTCCTGCGGACTGTTTTAATAGCGAGAGTCCCTTCCGAGAATACAAGCACATAGTGCGAAGTATGATCGGTGTAGCATAAAAAAGATTGGGAGTAACGAAAAAACGCTACTCCCAATAACTTAAATGGCGCGCTGAAAGGGACTCGAACCCCCGACCCTCTGCTTAGAAGGCAGATGCTCTATCCAGCTGAGCTATCAGCGCAAGTGGAATAAACCTGAAAATAAAATCGCTTTTATTACAGGATTTAACGACCGAAAGATATTATAGCATTTAACCGATAAAAAAGCAAGCATTTTTTAAAATAATTAAGCTTTACAGATAATATTGAAAATTATTATAAAAAACTCTTGACAAATACATATGAACAGCGTATCATATGAATATAAGTTCATATGAATGGAGGTTCAAATTATGAGCGAGTCACACAATCACGCTGCATTGCTTGACCTTGTGCGGCACGAACTGCCTAAGGAAGAAATGCTTTGCGACCTTGCCGATTTATTCAAGCTTTTCGGGGATACAACACGGATGCGAATACTGTTTTCGCTTTTTGAATCGGAAATGTGCGTATGTGCGATAGCGGAGCTGCTTGGTATGACGCAGTCGGCAATATCGCATCAGCTTAAGGTCTTAAAGCAAAGCAACCTTATTGACTGCCGCAGAGAAGGCAAGACCATTTACTATTTTTTGGCTGACAATCATGTAAGAACTATTATAGGTCAGGGATTTGACCATCTGATTGAGGAAAGGAAGAACAAAAATGAAGAAAATATTTGAGCTTGAGGATCTTGACTGTGCTAACTGTGCGGCAAAAATGAGTGAAGCCGTAAAAGGAATTGACGGGGTAACATACGCTGAATTTAACTTTATAACACAAAAGCTTACCATTGAGGCAGATGACAGCCGCTTTGATGAGATAATGAAAAAAGCTGTTAAGCTTTGCAAAAAAATAGAGCCTGATTGTACGATATTGCTTAAATAGAGGTTTGATTTTATGAGCCGCAAACAAAAGAAAAAGCTTATTCGCATTATTGTAGCCGCAGTATTGCTTGTTGTGATATCGTTTTTGTCTTTTGATAACATAATAATGCTTTTCTTATACATCGTTCCGTACCTCGTAGTTGGCTGGGATGTGGTTTTTTCGGCGGTACGCAACATAATACACGGTCAGTTATTTGATGAACAGTTTTTGATGGCACTTGCTACAATAGGTGCGTTTGGTAGCGGCGAATACCGTGAAGCCGTGGCGGTAATGCTGTTTTATCAGATAGGAGAGCTGTTTCAGGGAATCGCCGTCGGCAAAAGCCGTAAAAGTATAGCAAGCCTTATGGATATACGCCCTGACAGTGCGGTTGTAATAAGAGACGGTGCCGAAATAAAGGTTTCACCCGAAGAGGTACAAAAAGGTGAAACAATTATAGTCCGCCCGGGTGAGAAAATACCGCTTGACGGAACCGTGCTTACCGGAAGCACAACGGTTAATACTGCCGCACTTACAGGCGAAAGCCTGCCCCGTGACATAGAGGCGGGAGGAAAGGTAATAAGCGGTTCTGTAAATCTTACCGGAGTAATTACGGTTAAGACCGAGAGCCTTTACGCTGAAAGTACGGTTGCGAAAATACTGGATTTGGTGGAGAATTCTTCGGCAAAAAAAGCAAAGACAGAGAATTTTATTACCCGTTTTGCCAAGTACTATACACCTTGCGTTGTTGCGGCGGCACTTGCGCTTGCGTTTATTCCGCCGCTTATTGTAGGAAATTTCGGGGAATGGATACAGCGTGCGCTTATCTTCCTTGTTGTTTCCTGCCCGTGTGCGCTTGTTATTTCTGTTCCGCTTTCCTTTTTCGGCGGCATAGGCGGTGCATCAAGAAAGGGTATATTAGTAAAAGGCTCCAATTATATGGAGGTTTTGTCGAAAGTCGGTACTGTGGTTTTTGATAAGACCAGAACGCTTACAAAGGGCAGTTTTACAGTTACTGCAATACATCCGGAAAAATTGAGCGAGGATGAGCTGCTTGATGTTGCTGCCGCAGCCGAAAGCTATTCCAACCACCCGATAGCGGAATCGATAATAGCCGCACATAAGGGGCATATAGATCAATCCCGTATAGGCGAGGTTAAGGAACATGCCGGAATGGGAATTGAAGCCGTTATAGACGGAAGGGATATTTTTGCCGGCAACGGCAAGCTTATGGATATGGCAGGGGCAAGGTGGCACAACTGCCATATTGACGGTACGGTTATACACATTTCGGAGGGCTCTTGTTATTTAGGGCATATAGTAATATCCGATGAGATTAAACCCGATTCAAAGGAAGCATTAAAGGAGCTTAAAAAACTCGGAGTTGCAAAAACGGTTATGCTTACCGGCGACAGAAAAGAAATAGCCGCATCGGTAGGGAAGACACTAGGACTTGACGAGGTTCACGCCGAGCTTTTGCCGGACGGTAAGGTCAAGGCGGTTGAAAGCCTTATAAAAGAGGGCAGAACGCTCGCCTTTGTAGGAGACGGAATAAACGACGCACCTGTTCTTGCCAGAGCAGATTTGGGCGTTGCAATGGGAGCAATGGGAAGCGACGCCGCAATAGAGGCCGCAGATCTTGTGCTTATGGATGATAAACCGTCAAAATTGCCCGATGCCATTAAAATAGCACGGAAAACAATGCGTATAGTATGGCAAAACATTGTATTTTCGCTTATAGTAAAGGCTGCGGTTCTTATTCTCGCCGCTTTGGGGTTTGCCAATATGTGGCTTGCAATATTTGCCGATGTAGGCGTTACGGTACTTGCAATACTTAACGCTATGCGTGCAATGAAAACAGATTAATAATCAGGTATAAAAAAACTGCCGCAACTGCGGCAGTTTTTTTATATGTTGTATTGCTTATTTCTTAAGGACTTCTTCAACCGCAACTGCGCAGGCAACGGTAGCGCCTACCATCGGGTTGTTGCCCATTCCGATAAGTCCCATCATCTCAACATGAGCCGGAACAGAGGAAGAACCTGCAAACTGAGCGTCAGAATGCATACGACCCATTGTATCGGTCATACCGTAAGAAGAAGGACCGGCAGCCATATTATCGGGGTGGAGGGTACGGCCTGTGCCGCCGCCCGAAGCTACTGAGAAGTAGTTTACGCCGTTTTCAATGCACCATTTCTTATATGTGCCGGCTACGGGGTGCTGGAAGCGAGTCGGGTTAGTTGAGTTACCTGTAATGGAAACGCCGACCTTTTCAAGCTTCATTATTGCAACGCCCTCGGGAACATTATCTGCTCCGTAGCATTTAACAGCCGCACGGGCACCCTTTGAGAAAGGCTTTTCGTAAACAACCTTAACTTCTTCGGCATAGGGGTCAAACTCGGTTTCAACATATGTAAATCCGTTGATACGGGAGATTATATATGCTGCGTCTTTTCCGAGACCGTTAAGAATAACTCTGAGCGGTTTAACTCTAACCTTGTTTGCATTAAGTGCAATCTTGATAGCACCCTCGGCTGCGGCAAAGGATTCGTGACCTGCGAGGAAGCAGAAACATTCGGTTTCTTCCGAAAGGAGCATTTTGCCGAGATTTCCGTGACCAAGACCAACTTTGCGGTTTTCAGCAACAGAACCGGGTATGCAGAAGGACTGTAAACCGATACCGATATTTGCAGCGGCAGCGGCAGCTGATTTATCGCCTGAGGCTTCGGCAGCCTTTAAAGCGATTGCAGAGCCTACGGTGTAAGCCCACTTTGCATTTTCAAAGCATATCGGCTGGGTTTCCTGAACGATGGTATAAGGGTCCATACCGTATTTTTCGCAGATATCCTTACATTCGTCGATAGAAGAGATACCGTAATTTTTAAGAACGCCGAGAACCTTTGCCTCGCGTCTCTCATAACCTTCAAACTGTGCCATTATACCGTACCTCCTTATTCTTCTCTCGGGTCAATGTACTTAACTGCACCGTCTTCTTTATTGAAGCGGCCGTAATGACCCATAGACTTCTTGTAAGCTTCGTTAGGCTCCATACCCTTTTTGATAAGGTCTGTCATTTTGCCTAATGAAACAAATTCGTAACCGATAACCTCGTCATTTTCATCAAGAGCCATTCTTGTGCAGTAGCCCTCTGTCATTTCAAGGTATCTGACACCCTTTGATTTTGTGCCGTACATTGTGCCGACCATTGAACGGGCACCCTTACCGAGATCTTCCATTCCTGCGCCGATTACAAGACCATCCTCTGAAAAAGCGGACTGGCTGCGGCCGTAAACTATCTGTAAGAAAAGTTCACGCATAGCGGTGTTGATAGCGTCGCAAACGAGGTCGGTATTAAGAGCCTCAAGAACGGTTTTGCCGGGGAGTATTTCAGCTGCCATAGCCGCAGAGTGGGTCATACCCGAGCAGCCTACGGTTTCAACCAAAGCTTCCTCAATGATTCCGTCCTTAACATTAAGGGAAAGCTTACATGCGCCCTGCTGAGGAGCACACCAACCCACGCCGTGGGTATAAGCAGAGATATCCTTAATCTCTTTTGCCTGTATCCATTTGCCTTCCTCCGGAATGGGAGCGGGGCCGTGGTGCGGACCCTTGGCAACGGGACACATATTTTCTACTTCCTTTGAATAAATCATATATGTTCTCCTTTCGGTGGTGCGGAGCATTACCCCGTACCGAATTAGCCGTAATTTACAAAATTCGACCATACAATGATATTATATCAAACCGAAAAAGAAAACACAAGTAGGAAACTTAAAAATTCGGAAAATTTCAGTTAATTATATTCTCAGTATTACTCCGCAGGCTATTTTCTCGCCCGAATTGCCCGAGGGCTGAGTTTTGAAATCATCCGGATTTGCGTGAATTATAACCGTTTTACCGATGACTTCATCTACGGTAAATCTGTCGGTCAAAAAAAGTGAAAGGGCGTTTCCGTTTACTCCGAAAAGCGGAGGCATATCGCCTGCATGGTAAGGGTGGGGACAGTTATCGGGATTATAATGCATACCTGCATTTGAAAACGGGTCTTCGGCAGTACCCGTGCAGGCGTTTCCGCCGTGAATGTGAAACGCAAACAGGGGACTTTTGCAATTTTCCTTATTTTCAGGCAATCCCATAATTTCGGAACGCACCAGCACGGCATTGCCGACGGTGTAAAACAGCGTTCTTCCGCAAATATTAGGGTATTTGCTGCTTCCCTTTATATAGGCGGCGGCCTCCGGCGACTGTTTCAGCATATCAAATAAATTATCCATATGACACCTCCGTTACAGTGTATTCGGATAGCCTGCGATTGATACAAACCCAATACATATATAAGGGTTGTCAGTAAAAAATAAATTTAACGCAGATTTAACACAACTGCGATTACAGACTTAACAAAGCCGCTTTATAATTGGGGCATACAAGGAAAAAGGAGATAAGAAAAATGAAAAAAATTTTAAGCTTAGGTTTAGCTGCGCTCTTAATGGTAGGCGCACTTGCAGGCTGCGGAAACAGTGAAGGCAGTTCGGACGGAAAAGGAAACAGCGGTACGGGAACCGACACCATTTCAGTGCTTACCCGTGAAGAAGGCTCGGGAACAAGAGGAGCATTTATAGAGCTTTTGGGAATTGAGGAAAAGGATGCGGACGGCAATAAGACAGATAAGACAATAGCTACCGCCGAAACCACAAATTCAACCTCCGTAATGATTACTACAGTAGAAGGAAATAAGGCGGCAATAGGATATATCTCGCTCGGTTCGCTTGATAAGTCTAAGGTTAAAGACCTTAAGGTTGACGGCGTAGAGGCTACGGCTGAAAATGTTAAGAACGGAACTTATAAGGTTGCCCGTCCGTTTAACATTGCAACAAAGGGCGACGCCAGCGGTGCTGCAAGCGACTTCATTAAATTCATACTCAGTGCCGAGGGTCAGGCAGTAGTTGAGAAAAACGGCTATATAAGCGACGGCAACAACGGCTCTTATACAGCGTCCGGTCAAAAGGGCAAAATTACCGTAGGCGGATCTTCCTCTGTAACACCTGTAATGGAAAAGCTTAAGGAAGCATATGTAAAGCTTAACCCGGATGTAACGGTGGATGTTCAGCAGAACGACTCTTCCTCAGGTATGAAGGGTGCTATTGACGGAATATACGACATCGGTATGGCGTCCCGTGAGGTTAAGGACAGCGAAAAGGAAGCCGGACTTGTTCCCACAAAGATAGCAATGGACGGAATTGCGGTTATAGTTAACAAGGCAAACGAGCTTGACGAAATTAAAAGCGAACAGATAACCGGTATCTACAAGGGAGAAATCACCAAGTGGAGCGAGGTTAAATAAAAAAGTTACCCCTTTTGGCACTCTCCCCGTTTTCGGGGAGAGTATTGCCGTATAAAAATAAAACGGGAGTGTATTATGAACACGAAACTCCAAAAATTTAAAGAAGGATTTATGCGCATAATTTTCACACTGTGCGCTTGTATGTCAATAATTGCTGTAATTCTGATTTGTTTGTTTTTGTTTGCAAACGGAATACCCACAATGGGGAAAATCGGAGTTACAAAATTTCTTTTCGGAACGGTATGGAAACCGCTTGAAAATTTCTTCGGGATACTTCCGATGATAATAGGCAGTATCTATGTTACGGCAGGCGCTATTATAATAGGAGTGCCGATTGGGCTTTTATGCGCCGTATTTTTGGCAAAGTTTTGTCCTAAATGGCTTTATAAATTCTTAAAGCCGGCGGTTGACCTGCTTGCCGGAATACCGTCTATAGTTTACGGCTTTTTCGGACTTGTGGTTATAGTTCCGGCTATGCAAAACATATTCGGAGGTTCGGGTAAAAGCGTGCTTACGGCGTCTTTAATGCTCGGAATTATGATACTGCCTACTATAATAAGTGTATCGGAAGCCGCTATCCGTGCCGTACCCGAAAGCTATTATGAGGGAGCGCTGGCACTCGGGGCTACTCATGAAAGAAGTACATTCCGTGCAACACTCCCTGCGGCAAAATCGGGCATTACCGCCGGGGTTATTTTAGGTATAGGCAGAGCAATAGGTGAAGCAATGGCGGTTAATATGGTTGCCGGCAATCAGGCTATAATACCTACAAGCATATTCAGCGGTGTGCGCACTCTTACATCAAACATAGTGCTTGAAATGGGGTATGCCACAGATTTGCACAGAGAGGCGCTCATAGCCACATCGGTGGTTTTGTTTGTGTTCATACTCATTATAAATCTGCTGTTTTCGCTTATTAAAAAGGAGAATAAAAAATGACGGGAATATCAATAAACAAAATCTCCTTCAGGCAAAAGCTTAAAGCACTTGTGAAGCACCCTGCCTCTCTTATTATGTTTTTAATCACCTGGGGAGCGGCATTTATAACAATAGCTGTGGTTTTGTTTCTTGTGGCTTATATACTTATAAAAGGCGTTCCGAATATTAAGCCTTCGCTTTTTGCATGGGAATACAACAGTGAAAACGTTTCAATGATGCCCGCCATTGTAAATACCGTTACTATGACGCTTATGTCACTTTTGCTTGCAGTGCCGATAGGCGTGTTTTCCGCAATTTACCTTACGGAATACGCAAAACGGGGGAATCCGCTTGTAAAGGTTGTAAGGGTAACTACCGAAACCCTTGCCGGAATACCGTCGATAGTTTACGGACTTTTCGGTTATTTAATATTTGTTATAGCCTGCAAATTCAATCAGTCTATGCTGTCGGGAGCGCTCACCCTTGCAATTATGATACTTCCGACTATGATGAGAACAACCGAGGAGGCGCTTTTAGGCGTTCCCGATTCGTACAGGGAGGGAAGCTTCGGACTCGGAGCAGGCAGACTCCGTACAGTATTCAAGGTTGTATTGCCGAGCGCTGTGCCGGGTATACTTTCGGGTGTTATACTGTCAGTCGGCAGAATAGTCGGCGAAACGGCGGCGCTTATATACACCTCGGGTACGGTTCCCGGTATACCTAAGGATTTAATGCACTCAGGAAGAACCCTTTCGGTTCATATGTACGCTCTGTTAAGCGAGGGCTTATATATGAACGAAGCTTACGCAACTGCGGTTGTACTGTTGATACTTGTTTTGGCTATAAATATGCTGTCGGGACTTATTGCAAAAAAGATTTCGGCAAAGAAGGGATAAAATAATGGATAAATTTACTGTAAAAAATCTTGATTTATGGTATAATGACTTCAAGGCGCTTAAAAACATTAATTTGGGTATGCCGGAAAACCGTATTACCGCCTTTATAGGTCCGTCGGGCTGCGGAAAATCAACACTCCTTAAAACCCTTAACAGAATGAATGATTTGGTTGAGGGATGCCGCATTACGGGCGAGGTATTGCTTGACGGCGAAAGCATTTACGGAAATATGGATGTAAATATGCTCAGGAAAAGGGTTGGTATGGTTTTTCAAAAGCCAAACCCCTTCCCGATGTCAATATACGATAATATTGCATTCGGACCTCGCACGCACGGCATACGCTCAAAGGCAAAGCTTGACGAAATAGTCGAAGAATCGTTAAGAGACGCCGCTATCTGGGACGAAACTAAGGATAAGCTTAAAAAAAGCGCCCTTGCAATGTCGGGCGGTCAGCAGCAAAGGCTTTGTATTGCCCGTGCGCTTGCGGTAAAACCCGAAGTGCTTTTAATGGATGAGCCTACAAGCGCACTTGACCCTATCTCCACCTCAAAAATAGAAGACCTTGCCGCAGAGCTTAAAAAGAAGTATACTATAATAATGGTTACTCACAATATGCAGCAGGCGGTAAGAATTTCCGATTATACTGCGTTTTTCCTGTTAGGCGAGGTAATAGAGTTTTCCGAAACGGAAAAAATGTTCTCAAACCCTAAGGACAAACGGACAGAGGATTATATTACGGGGAGGTTCGGTTAATATGCGTAATAAATTTGACCGTCAGCTTGAAAATCTTAATTTAGAGCTTATTACAATGGGAGCCTTATGTGAAGACGCAATAAGCGCTTCGGTTAAGGGACTTCTTGATGATGACGATTCGCTCTGCCGTAAGGCTGCCGAAACGGAAGAGGAAATCAATCAAAAGGAAAGAGATATCGAAGCTATCTGTATGAAGCTTTTGCTTGAGCAACAGCCGGTAGCCGGAGATTTGCGTGTAATATCGTCAGCCCTTAAAATGATATCGGATATGGAAAGAATAGGCGATCAGGCTTACGATATTTCGGAGATATCGAAGTTTGTAAAAAACAGCAATGTTAAAAGCCGTGTTCACATTAACGATATGGCGACAGCCGCAATAAAAATGGTTACCGACAGTGTGGATTCCTTTGTCAAAAAGGATGTGGAGCTTGCCCGTGCGGTTATGGATTATGACGATAAGGTTGATAATCTGTTTGACTGTGTTAAGGACGAGCTTGTACAGCTTATAACCCTTGACAGCAAAAACGGCGAATTTTGCGTGGATTTGCTTATGATAGCGAAATATCTTGAAAGAATAGGCGACCACGCAGTGAATATTGCGGAATGGGTTGAGTATTCAATAACCGGAGTACACAGAAAATAAACGGCGCCTCCCGGCGCCAGGGAGGTATTTATGTTAACTTATGAAGAATTAAAAAAGAATAAATCCGTAAAGGCCTACATTACGGGTGCGGACCGCTCGCTTGCGGCGCTCGGATTTACGGAACACAGCTTTGCACATGTTACAAAGGTTGCCGCCACCTGCGAAAGCATACTTTCCGCATTGGGGTATTCCGCACACGAGATAGAGCTTGCAAAAATAGCCGCTTATCTTCACGATATAGGCAATCTTGTTAACCGCATAGACCATTCGCAAAGCGGTGCGGTTATGGCGTTTCGTATACTTGATAAGCTTAATATGGACGCTTCGGACATAGCTACTGTTGTTTCCGCAATAGGAAATCATGACGAGGGTACGGGCGTACCGGTGGACGCAATATCGGCAGCTCTTATACTTGCCGACAAATCGGATGTACGCCGCAGCCGTGTAAGGAACCGAGACAAAACTACCTTCGATATCCATGACCGTGTGAATTATTCGGTTCGAAGCTCGGCACTTGAAATAAGCGAGGACAAAAAGATAATTGTTCTGAGGCTTGGTATAGATACACGGTACGGCAGTATTATGGAGTATTTTGAAATATTTATGCAGCGTATGATACTTTGCCGTAAGGCCGCCGAGAAATTGGGACTGACTTTTAAGCTTGAAATAAACGGTCAACAGTTGCTTTAAAAGGGTGATTAGATGATTTATCTGTTAGAAGATGACGAAAGCATAAGAAAATTTGTAATTTATGCTTTAAGGCAAACGGGGCTTGAGTGCGAGGGTTTTCCGCTTCCGTCACTTTTTAAAAAAGCTGTGGAAACAAAAAAACCGTCCCTTGCGCTTCTTGATATAATGCTGCCCGAGGAGGACGGTATTTCGGTGCTTTCATGGCTGCGTTCACGCTCAGAAACAAAAGATTTGCCGATAATTATGTTAACCGCAAAGTCCGGCGAATACGATAAGGTTTTTGGGCTTGACAGCGGGGCGGACGATTATGTTGCAAAGCCTTTCAGCACAATGGAGCTGATTTCACGCATCAAAGCGCTTTTGCGCCGTACAGGCACTTCGGAAAAGGAATATGAAGTCGGCGAACTTTATGTAAACCCGACGAAACATATTGTCCGTGTCGGCGGAAATAATGTCAGCCTTACTCTTAAGGAATTTGAAATGCTTTGTTTGATGCTTGAAAACAGGGGAACCGTTTTTTCACGCAACAGGCTTTTGGAGGAAATTTGGGGTTATGATTATGACGGTGAAAACAGAACGGTTGATGTTCACATAAAGACACTGAGGACAAAATTGGGTCCGTGCGGCGCTCTTATAGAAACCGTAAGGGGACTCGGATACAAAATCGGCTGACGGGGTGCAGAATATGACAAAAAAAATATACCGGGGAATTTTGCTGGCTTCGATAGTGACTCTTATTACCTGTCTTGTTTTTACAATAGGGGTACAGTATCAGATTTATGATGAAAGCACGCAGAAATCCCTTAAAAACAAGGCGTACATTATCAGTGTTGAAAGCAACACGGAAAATCTTGAAAAATACCGAAACATTGAAGAACGCATAACGCTTATAGACCAAAGCGGAAAGGTGCTTTACGATAATAAGGCCATTTCTTCGAATATGGAAAACCATCTCGGCAGAAAAGAAGTTGCCGAGGCTTTAAAAAACGGCGAGGGTTATGCCGTAAGGCGGTCGGAAACCCTCGGCTCAAAGACCTGTTATTATGCTTTACGGCTTGATGACGGTAATGTTTTAAGGGTGTCCGGAAATTCATTTACCGTTTGGGCAGTGATAATGGAGTTGCTGCCGCCTATTGCCGCAATAGCGATTATGACCTTTGTTCTTGCAACGGTTTTGGCGTCTGTAATTTCAAAAAAAATATTAAAGCCTATCAATAATATAGACCTTAATAAGCCGGAAATTGAGGAATCTTATGAAGAGCTGACGCCGTTTATCAATAAAATCAATGCGCAGAACAGAAAGCTTGACCGTCAAATCGCAAAGCTTACAAGAAGCCGCCGTGAATTTGAAATCATCTCGGAGAATATGAGCGAGGGTCTGCTTTTAACCGATATTAACGGAAATATTATTACTCATAACAAGGGTACGGAAAAGTTTTTTGATGTAACCGAGAACATTAACGGCTGTAATATTCTTACGGTTAACCGAAGCGAAATTTTCCGTAAAATATTTGACGATATTACCGAAAAAAAGCACGGCGAGGAAGTGCTTTGCCTCGGCAGAAGATTTTATAACATAACCGCAAATCCCGTTTACGATGAAAACAACGCAGTTTGCGGTGCGGTTATACTGATAGTGGATATTACCGAAAAGGAAAACCGTGAAAAGCTGCGCCGTGAATTTACGGCAAATGTTTCACACGAGCTTAAAACGCCGCTCACCTCAATATCCGGAATTTCGGATATGCTGATGAACGGACTTGTAGCGCCTGAAGATATAAAGGGCTTCGCTAAGGATATAAATAAGGAATCCGCAAGGCTTATTTCACTTGTGAATGACATAATAAAGCTTTCGGAGCTTGACGAGGGCGGGGCAGATTCCGATGACGCAAGGCAGGTTGATTTGGCTGAGGTTTCGAAAGAGGTTGCCGAAAGGCTTGCGCCGGTAGCGGATAAAAAGGGCGTAGTTATTAAAACAGAAGGCGGCAAGGCGGAAATTACCGCAGGCGAATCACTTGTGTTTGAAATGATATACAATTTATGCGATAACGCAGTAAAGTATAACAAAGAAAACGGTAGTGTAACCGTGATGACAGGGGTTAAAGACGGTGCGCCGTTTGTAAGCGTAAAGGATACGGGTATCGGAATAGCCTCTGAATATACCGACCGTATTTTTGAACGGTTTTACAGGGTAGACAAAAGCCGCTCTAAAGAGAGCGGCGGAACGGGACTCGGGCTTTCAATAGTAAAGCATATCGCAATGAGTCTCGGCGGCGAAATAACCGTAGACAGTACGCCCGGAGTAGGCACAAATATAACAGTTGTCTTTAAAAATTAAAGCATTTCTTCATTGTAATGCGCTCGGGTACCGCCGATAAACTTGGGTCTTACCCTTGCCGCCAACACCTTTGCGCTGCCGATGAAATCGTTTTTAAGTCTTACAGGTACCGCAACCTTTTTTAGGTGCATACCTATCATTGTAAAGCCGATGTCAATTCCTGCATCGGCTTTTATTTCTTCAAGGGTAACAGGGTCCTTGAATGTGCCGTATGCCGCAGCTGCAAACGAGCCGCCGGCTTTGGGAAAAGGAACTGCATTTACAGTCTCGGCATAAGGTGCGGCATTGCGTTCGCATATTATTGCTCGGTTCAGGTGTTCACAGCATTGTGCGGCAACGAAAACGCCCTTTTCGTTTGCTGCGGCATAAATACCGTCAAAAACTTCCTTTGCTGTGTCAGGTGAGGAGTCCGTTCCGATTTTTGCACCCAAAATCTCGCTTGTGGAGCAACCGACTACAAGTATCTGCCCCTTTTTAAGCTTTGCGATTTCTATTATTTCTTTAGCGGCGTTGTACGCCTGTTCTTTAAAATTCATTTTTATCACCGCTATTATTATACCGCTTTTTTCAGAAAAAGCAAATAAAGGGCTGTAAATATACGCTTTCGTATTATTTACATAGATTTATAACCCTTTTGCCTTTGCTTTCGGCAAGCCTTTTAAAGTCTGCCGCACCGCCGCCGGGTCCTCTGACATAGGTGACAACCGTATCGGCAAGATTTAACATTATACTGTTACGCTTTGAAATTGCAAAGCGTAAAGGAGTTTCAGCCAGCTTTTCGGGATAAATCGTTTCCGAAAAGCTGAAATTTTTTATATCTTTTTTTCTTTTGGTCAGGTAGGCTAAAACCACTTTATACTCGATAAACGGATATTTTTCTTTCAATTCCTTTAATGTATCGTATACCGTCCGGTCAAAATTACCCTCATTGCCGACATAAAATAAAGTTGCCCCCTCTTTTTCAATAAGCGCCGTCAGGACATTTTTAAGCTCCGGCGCAACGCTTGAGGGCGTATCCCTGTGTCCGAAAAAGGTTACGGTCATATTTATTCCTCCATTAGGCTATGTATAGACTAATAGTATCATACATAGCCTACTTTTTGCAAGTTATTAATGTAACATTGCAAATGGAGGTTGGTAATATGGATACAATAACAGCAGTAAAAAACCGTATATTTAAGCTTTGCTACGACAGGAATATATCCGTAAACAGGCTCGCTACAATATGCGCCTTGCCACCGTCGTCTGTTAAGAATATTCTTTACGGCAAAAGCCAAAATCCCAAATTGCTTACCATCAAAATGATTTGTGATGGTTTGGATATGACATTGGCGGAGTTTTTCGATACCGATGAATTTAATAATCTCGAACAGGAAATTAAATGAAAAGAATAATTGACACCGAAAATATTAATATTATCGGTCACAAATTAAAGCGGCAAGGGAAAATGCGAGAATGACACAAAACAGCTCACGGAAAATAGGAGTTTGAAGAAGTGTATACCTGCTGTGGTTAGATTTCGAGAATTGAGAACGGCAAGCGTGCAGTTAGAAATATTGAGATAGATGCAATATCAAAAATACTTAATGCGTAGCTTGATTTTATTGGTAGAGAATAGGGAAATGTTTCAGGGGGGGAGACATATGAGTAAAAATCTTTTTCTGATTAAAGGCAATATATGCGGTGAGCGTGTAAGGCTTGGCAGAGCATTGCAAAAACCGCCTATGACACAAGACGATTTGGCACGGAAAATACAGTTTATGGGTATGGATATTACGCCTCTGATAATATCCCGTATAGAGAAAAATCAACGGCATGTATGCGATGCGGAGTTAAGGATATTGGCAAAAGCGCTTGGTGTCACTATGGATTGGCTTTGCGGCGACAGTGATGAAATTAAAATTAAATGATTGCAAAACACTTGACTTTTTTAAACGCCGATGTTATGATAAATAAAATGCGATGATAAAGAAAAGTAAGTAAAGGCTTTAGTTTAAGAGAGTTTTCGCCTCGGCTGTAAGCGAGAATACGGCGGTCTTTACCGAAGTTCACTTTTGAGCAGTGCTGCTGAAACAGCAGTAGGCGGCACCGGATGAACACCGTTACAGGTTCTAAAGAGTGTTTGCTCTCGGAGCGAAAATTACGGGTGGTACCGCGGAGACTTTTGTACTTCGTCCTGTTGTTCAGGGCGGAGTTTATTTTTTTACGGAGGAAAGGCTATGAAAGAAAAGATAGAGACAATACGGGCGGCAGCGAAAAATGCCATTGCCGCATCTGCCGATGAAAACGAAATCGAGGAATTAAGGGTAAAATATTTAGGAAAAAAGGGCGAGCTTACAGCTATGCTTAAGCAAATGGGTTCGCTTTCTCCCGAAGAACGCCCGGCAATGGGTCAGCTTGTAAACGAAGCCAAACAGAAGCTTGAGACCTTAATTGCCGAGAAAAAGGCGCAGATGAAGGAAAAAGCTACCGAAATGCGGCTTAAAGCGGAAACGGTGGATATTACAATGCCGGCAAAACCTGTTAAAACAGGCGGTATACACCCTTTAAACCATGTTGTAAACGATATGATAGATATTTTTATGTCTATGGGATTTGATGTGGTTGACGGACCCGAGGTTGAAACCGACCACTATAATTTTGAGTGCCTTAATGTTCCGGCGGACCATCCGGCAAGGGATATGCAGGACACCTTTTATCTCGGAGAAAACCTGCTTTTACGCACGCAGACCTCTGCGGCACAGATAAGAACAATGGAAACAAGAAAACCGCCGATAAGGGTAATATGCCCCGGCAGAGTTTACAGAGCGGACGAGGTGGACGCAACCCATTCTCCGGTATTCCACCAGCTTGAGGGACTTGTTGTTGACAAGGGAATTTCAATGTGCGACCTGAAGGGCGTGCTTGAGCAGTTTGCTCAGGAAATATACGGAAAGGACGCAAAGGTTCGTTTCCGTCCGTCATTCTTCCCGTTTACCGAACCGTCGGTTGAGGTTGATGTTTCCTGCAGCGAGTGCGGCGGCAAGGGCTGCCGTGTCTGCAAGGGTGCCGGCTGGATAGAGATTTTAGGCGCCGGTATGGTACACCCGAATGTTTTGCGCTCCTGCGGAATAGACCCCGATGTATACTCGGGCTTTGCGTTCGGAATAGGCATTGACCGTATAACCACAACACGCTATAAAATAAGCGACATCCGACTGCTTTTTGAGAACGATAAGCGTTTCTTGGAGCAGTTTTAAGGAGGTAAGGGCATAATGAAAATTTCACTTAAAGCTTTAAAATATTATGTTGATATAAATGTGCCTGTTGAGGAGCTTTGCGACCGCATGGTAATGGCAGGCTTTGAAATTGAAGAAATTGAAAAGCAGGGCGACAATATCAAAAATGTCGTTGCGGCAAAAATTCTTAAAATAACTCCGCACGGTAACAGCGACCATTTACAGATTTGTCAGATGGATGTCGGCAAGGGCGAGCCTGTGCAGATAGTCACCGGGGCGCAGAATATAAGCGAGGGCGATTATGTCCCTGCGGCGCTTGATGACAGCTACCTGCCGAACGGTGCGCATATTGTAGCAGGAAAATTAAGAGGCGAAGAGTCAAACGGTATGCTCTGCTCGGGCGACGAGCTCGGTCTTACCGAGGACGATTATGAAGGCGCCGCCGTAAACGGAATACTGATTTTAAAGGGAAATCCCGTTCCGGGTACCGATATGCGTGAGGTTTTAGGACTTGACGATTATATTATTGATTTTAAAATTACCGCAAACCGTCCCGACTGCAACTGTTTTTTAGGCGTAGCTAAGGAAATTTCGGTGGTATTAGGCACCGAATTTAAGGCTCCCAAGCCCGAATATAAGACGGTGGGTCAAAATATATCGGATTATATAAGCGTTGAGGTTCGCAATTTTGACCTTTGCCCCCGTTATATAGGCAGAGTGGTTAAAAATCTTCGAATTAAAGAGTCCCCCGAATGGATGAAAAAAGCAATAACCGCATCCGGCATGAGACCGATTAATAATATTGTTGATATTACGAATTTTGTTATGCTTGAAACCGGTCAGCCTATGCACGCTTTTAACTACAATGATATTGCAGGCAAAAAAATTATAGTACGCAATGCGGCAGAGGGCGAGACTATTACAACGCTTGACGGCACAGACCATAATCTTACTCCCGATATGCTTGTTATAGCGGACGGGGAACGCCCCTCCTGCCTTGCGGGTATAATGGGCGGCAAGGAAAGCGAGATTGAAAGCGATACAACCGATTTATTCTTAGAGTCGGCAAAGTTCCGCCGTGATAACATAAGACATACAGGCAGAACTTTGGGTATACGCACCGAGGCGAGCGGCAGATACGAGCGTGGCATTGATATTATTAATGTGGAATACGCTATGGAAAGAGCGCTCCAGCTTATATATGATTTGGATGCAGGCGATATAATCGACGGAGCAATAGATCTTAATAACGGACTTCCCGAAGAAAGAATAATTAATGTTACCACAGATAAAATTAAGGAGCTTATCGGCGTTGATGTGCCGGACGAAAAAATAATTTCAATTTTAAACAGTCTCTATTTGCCCACAACGGCAAACGGTAAAGAGCTTACCGTAAGAGTACCGTCTATAAGAGACGATGTTGAGGGCAGAGCAGACCTTGCAGAAGAGGTTATGCGTATATACGGCTGTGACCATATTGTAGGCAAGCCGATGAGAGGCGATGTGGTAAGAGGCAGAAAATTACCTGAGCGTATAAAATGCGATAAAATCAAGGACTTTATGAGCGCTGCCGGAGCCCGTGAAATTGTCACATATTCATTTATAAGCTCTTCTGCTGTAGATTCGCTTTTACTTCCCGAAAATGACGAGCGCAGAAAGCAAATAAAGATTATAAATCCGCTCGGCGACGAATATTCGACAATGCGTACACAGCTTACTACAAGTATGCTTACCGTCCTGTCAACCAATATAAACCGTAAAATAACAAACGGCAGATTTTATGAGATTTCAAAGCGTTTTATACCGAAACAGCTTCCGATAACCGAACAGCCCGACGAAATACCGACAATGTCTGTCGGAATTTACGGCGATGATGAGGATTTCTTTACTTTGAAGGGCATAATAGAGGGTATAATGAGGTTAAGCGGCGCACATACGCAGTATGAAAGAATCAGTGAGCCGTATCTCCATCCCGGCAGGCAGGCACTTGTTAAGGCAAACAATACCGTTGCCGCTGTTTTCGGCGAGGTGCATCCGTCGGTTGCTGCCTCTTACGGAATTGACAGCAGGGTATATGTAGCCGAAATCAAGCTTGATGTTCTGCTTGGAATTAATAAACGCAAGACCGTTTATAAGCCGCTTCCGAAATTCCCTGCCGTGGAAAGAGACTTTGCAATGCTGTGCGACGCAGAGCTTCCTGTAGGTGACATAGAAAAAGCAATCGCAAAGGGAGCGGGAAGACTGCTTGAAAGGTTGGAGCTTTTTGATGTTTATTCCGGCTCACAGATACCTGACGGTAAAAAGAGCGTGGCTTACAGCGTATGGCTCCGTTCGGCAAACAGTACACTTACCGATAAGGAGATAGACGCCGTAAATTCGGCGATAATCAAAAATCTCGAATCTGCCGGCGCAGAGCTTAGAAAATAGTACTTGAAATTTACGGCCAAAGGGTATACAATTAAATCAAGTAAGTTCTATGAGAGGTGTTAATTATGAATGACAGAACTATGACTTTTTCTATAGGCGACCAGACCGAGCAGGAAATAAGAAATATTCTTACGCTTGTTTACGATGCACTTAAGGAAAAGGGCTATAATCCGATTAATCAGATAGTCGGCTACATTCTTTCTGAGGACCCGACATATATTACCACTCATAATAACGCCAGAAATCTTATAAGGCGTATTGATCGAGATACTCTTTTGCAGTCGCTTGTAAAATACTATTTGAGTGCATAACTTAATTAAAAACGAAAGCCGTTTCGAAAAGAAATTTTCGAAACGGCTTTTATGTATTTTATTATTTTGCCTATCGGCACAATTCCTCTGCCATTTGCTTAATGCTTTCACGGTTGGCGTCTGTCATAGCGGATTTCACGGTTACTGTTGTTTCAAGATAGGATATGTTTTTGCATTTTTCAAACATACCTTTCATAACTCTTGCGGCAGTGGGCGCCCACGAGCCGTTCTCTATAAATCCGATAGTGCGGTTCTGATAATTGCGCTCGGTTAAATGCTCTATAAATTCACGCATAAACGGGAAAATATCCGCATTATATGTGGTTGTTGCAAGCACTGTTTTGCCGTAACGGAATGCGTCCTCAACCGCTTCTGCCATATCGCAGCGTGCAAGGTCATTAAGAACAACCTTTTTACAGCCGGCGGCGGTAAGCTCCTTGCAGAGCAATTCGGCGGCAGCTTTTGTGTTGCCGTATACGGATGTATAGCAAACAAGCACGCCCTCGCTCTCAACTCCGTAAGAAGACCAGATATTATACAGATTTAAGTAATAACCGAGATTTTCATTAAGTACAGGTCCGTGCAGAGGGCAGATTACCGAAATGTCAAGTGCAGCCGCCTTTTTAAGAAGAGCCTGTGCCTGTGCGCCGTATTTTCCGACTATTCCGAAATAATAACGCCTTGCTTCATTTGCCCAGTCCTCGTCTGTATCAAGAGTACCGAATTTACCGAATGCGTCGGCAGAGAAAAGAACCTTATCTTTGTTATCATATGTAACCATTACCTCTGGCCAATGAACCATAGGTGCAAAAACAAAGGTGAGAGTGTGCGAACCAAGGGACAGCGTTTCTCCGTCCTTTACCGCAACTGTATTTTTGCAAAGTCCCTGACCGAAAAAGGCGTCTATCATCGCAAAGGTTTTGACATTGCCGACTACTGCCGTTTCAGGGTAATTCTCAAGAAATTTTGCAATATTTGCCGAGTGGTCGGGTTCCATATGCTGGATTATAAGATAGTCGGGCTTTCTGCCGTTTAAGGCTTCTTTTAAATTTCCGAGCCATTCTTCGCCGAAATTACGGTCCACCGTATCCATAACGGCAATTTTTTCATCAATAATAACATACGAATTATATGCCATTCCGTTCGGCACAATATACTGACCCTCAAATAAATCAATTTTGCGGTCATTCACGCCTATGTATTTTATATCGTTTGTAACATTCATGCTTAAATATCCTTTCATTTAACATTTCCTTTATATTATCATAAAACCGTTCAGTTTTCAACTATACGCCAATAGTATTTCCGTGCCGATTGCGGAAAATCATCAAGCACGCCGTGTTCGGGGTCAAAAAATATTCCCTCTCTGTAAAGCGACCAATGCCAGCATCTCGGCGTTTCAAGGCTTAATATACATATTTTCGGCAGTTCCGTTTTGCATAAGACCTCTTTCCGATCTCTTTCGTACCTGATGTTTAAATTATCAAGCGCCTTAAACATATCCTTGAGCGTTGTTTCCCTTTCGGTGCCGGTAAGCTCTATGATTTTATTAACGCTTTCACCGGAAAGCATAGCAAGCACTGCCTGACCGCACTGGAGCGGAGTAGGTTCTTTTATATATTCTGTTTTTTTGCAAAGCGGCATAAAGGTCACCTATCTTACTGTTTTATAAATAATCGGACGGTTTTCGGGCTTTTTATCGCCGAAACTGTAAGCATTCAAAAGCTCATCTGCCGCATCGTCAAGCTTTTCTTTTTTACCGTAAACAATAGCTATCGGTTCGCCGGCATTTACATAATCACCGTATTTTTTGTTAAGCACAATTCCGGCAGACGGGTCTATTTTGTCATTAAGCGTTTCTCTGCCTGCGCCCGAAATTACTGCGGCTTTACCCACAAGCTCGCTGTTCATATGAACAATATATCCGTTATTCTGTGCCAAAACCTCTTTGCAGCCGTGGGGAGCGGCAAAGCTGTGTTCGCCGGTAAGCAACTTTTCGTCCCCGCCCTGTGCGGATACCGCATTTTTTAATACTTCAAATGCACTGCCGTTTTCAAGCGCCGCTCTTGCCGCCGCTTTGCTCTCACTTTCGCTTCTTTTAAAGCTGCAAGAATACATCTGCGCCGCAAGCGCAACACATAGCTCGGTAAGGTCGGCGGGACCCTTGCCCGAAAGCACGCTTACCGCCTCTTTAACTTCAAGTGCATTACCGATTGCAAAGCCTAACGGTATATCCATATCCGTTATCAGTGCGCTTGTGTTCCGACCGGCACCGTTGCCTATTTCCACCATTTCACGGGCAAGAGCTTCGGCGTCCTCGGGTGTTTTCATAAAAGCGCCGCTTCCGTATTTTACATCAAGTACTATTGTCTGCGCCCCTGCGGCAAGCTTTTTGCTCATAATGCTTGACGCTATCAGCGGTATGCTGTTTACCGTTGCGGTGACATCCCGTATGGCGTAAAGGCGTTTGTCGGCCGGTGCAAAATTACCGCTTTGCCCTACAACACACATGCCGGTTTTGCCTGCGATTTCTTTAAATTTCGGTATATCAAGCGAGGTTTTATAGCCTGTTATCGATTCCAGCTTATCAACCGTTCCGCCGGTAAATCCGAGGCCTCTGCCCGACATTTTTGCCACCGTACATCCAAGCGCCGCCGCCAAAGGTGCTGCTATAAGGGTGGTTTTATCGCCTACACCTCCGGTACTGTGTTTATCGACTGTGTGTGACAGTGGTGACAGGTCGAGCACATCGCCGCTTTTTGCCATTTCAAGCGTAAGGGTTAGAATTTCCCTTTTGTTCATTCCGTTAAGCAGTATAGCCATAAGCAGGGCGGAAATCTGATAGTCGGGAATACTTTTATCCGTTACTCCGGAAATAAAGTATTTAATTTCATTATCCGAAAGCTCGATACGGTCACGCTTTTTTTCAATTATATCGGTCATTCGCATAAATTATCTCTCCCAAAGCTTAACGGCAGCAATTCTCCAAGCGTATATTTTTCGGTTTTTTTGCCGTCATAGGTGATTATTTCGAAATCCTCACCGCAAAATTCCGCAAGCACCTGCCTGCAAATTCCGCAAGGGGTACAAAAATCGGTTATGCTGCCGTATTTTCCGCCGACTATCGCTATTTTAACAAAGTCTGTTGCGCCGGCACTTACGGCGCCGGAAACAGCGGCACGCTCTGCACAGATTCCGGCAGGGTAGGCGGCATTTTCAATATTACAGCCGGAAAAACACCGTCCGTCACTCAAAAGTAATGCCGCACCCACCTTGAAATCCGAATACGGTGCGTAAGCGTTTTTCATCGCCGAAACGGCAATATTTATAAGCTCGAAATCTGTCATAAAATCGCCCCATTCTTTTTAATTATGATTATACCATATACACACTTTTATGTAAATAAAAAAGCTTGACAAAAGTATGCCCTTATGCTATAATACCGTCTGTAAAGTTCAAAACTTTACAGTGAGGTGGCTGTATGGGAAAAAATTTGCATATTTCCGCTTTGCTTGATGTCTACGGTGCTTTTTTAAGCGATAAGCAGCGTGAACTTACCGATTATTACTATAATGATGACCTTTCACTTTCCGAAATAGCCGAAAATGAGGGCATTACAAGGCAGGGCGTGCGTGACCTGATAAAACGGGCGGAGCAGACGCTTTTCGGACTTGAGGAAAAGTGCCGTTACTGCGAGCGGTTCGGTCGCTTGAAGGAGTTATCCGCCCGTCTTAAAGACGGCGATAAGTCCGTCATAAATGAAATTACCGATATTATAGAGGAGCTGTAGCTATGGCGTTTGATAATCTCTCGGATAAGCTTTCGGGCGTATTTAAACGCCTCCGTTCTAAAGGAAAGCTAAGCGAATCAGATGTAAAAACCGCAATGCGTGAGGTGCGCCTTGCTTTGCTTGAAGCAGATGTCAACTACAAGGTTGCCAAGGATTTTACAAACACCGTTACCGAGAAGTGCATAGGCGCAAATGTTATGGAAAGCCTTACCGCTCCGCAAATGGTTGTTAAAATCGTAAAGGAAGAGCTTACGGCTCTTATGGGCAGCGAGCAGGCAAGACTTAAAACATCAAGCAAGATTCCGACCGTTATTATGATGTGCGGTCTTCAGGGTTCGGGTAAAACCACTCATTCCGCAAAGCTTGCAAAATATTTGAAATCGCAGGGACACAGGCCGTTGCTTGTTGCGTGCGATATATACCGTCCTGCCGCTATTGAGCAGTTAAAGGTAGTCGGGAAAGCCGTAGATACACCCGTTTTCGAAATGGGTACGGAAAAGCCCGAAATCATTGCAAAAAAAGCGGTGGATAAAGCAAGGGACTACGGCTATGATTTTGTAATACTCGACACTGCCGGCCGTCTTCATATAGACGAGGCGCTTATGGATGAGCTTAAGCGTATAACCGAAACGGTGGAAGTAAACGATGTATTGCTTGTAATTGATTCAATGGTAGGTCAGGACGCCGTAAATATTGCAAAGGCTTTTAATGATATACTTGAAATAGACGGTGTTATTTTAACTAAGCTTGACGGTGATACAAGAGGCGGTGCCGCACTCTCAGTAAGGGCGGTAACAGGCAAGCCGATAATGTTTGTCGGTGTCGGTGAAAAGCTTGACGAGCTTGATGAGTTCCACCCTGACCGTATGGCGTCGAGGATACTCGGAATGGGAGATGTATTATCTCTTATTGAACGGGTAGAAAGTGAGATTGACCAGAAAAAGGCTGAGGAAGCCGCACGCAAGCTTCAGGAAAACAAATTTGATATGAACGATTTGCTTGCACAGTTTCAGCAAATCAAGAAGATGGGTTCGCTTAAAAGTATTCTTTCGATGCTCCCCGGTATGGATAAACAGTTGAGGGATGTCGATATAGACGACAGGCAGATGTTAAGAATAGAAGCGATTATAAAATCAATGACCGCAAAGGAACGGGAAAAACCCGATATCATAAACGCTTCGAGAAAACTCCGTATTGCGGCAGGCTCGGGTATGAAGGTGGAGGATGTTAATAAGCTTCTTCACCAGTACGATCAAATGAGAAAAATGTTCAAGCAAATGAACACCAAGGGCGGCAAGCGTAAAATGATGCGTGGTATGCGAATGCCCGGCGGTCCCGGTAACTTAGGTTTTTAAGAGTAATTCTTTTAAAAATATATATTTTTGTATGGAGGTGTGTTACAGTGGCAGTAAAAATCAGACTTCGCCGTATGGGCGCTAAAAGAGCTCCTTTCTACCGTGTTGTAGTTGCTGATTCAAGATATCCCCGTGACGGTCGTTTTATCGAGGAAATCGGTACTTTTGATCCTACTAAGGATCCGGCTATCGTTAATATCGATACAGAAAAGGCCAAAAAGTGGATTTCCAACGGTGCTCAGCCGACAGATACCGTAAAAGCTTTGCTTAAGAAGAACGGTGTCCTTTAATTCAAATGTGAGGTAATATCATGAAAGAACTTCTTATTGCTATCGCTTCAGGCCTTGTTGAAAAGCCGGAAGAGGTAACCGTAGTTGTTGACGAACCCGATGAAGAGGGCGTTATCGCTTATCATCTCCATGTTTCGGAAAACGATATGGGCAGGGTAATCGGCAAGCAGGGCAGAATAGCCAAGGCTATCCGTGTTGTAATGCGTGCCGCCGCCAACAGAGAAGGAAAAAAAGTATCGGTTGAAATAGACTGATAACCAACCGGACGAATGTCCGGTTAAACTTAAAATATTCAACCCCCGTTTTTCGGGGGTGTTTATATATTTAGGAGGACCTTATGCTAAAACAGTATCTTGAAACCGGAAAGATTGTCGGTACGCACGGCGTAAAGGGTATGGTTCGTGTTCAGCCATGGTCCGATTCCGGTGAATTTTTAACCGAATTTAAGCATTTTTATCTAGATTCAAACGGAGAAAAAAGGCTTGAAGCATTAAAAATACAGCCGCATGGCGGCGTTGTACTTATGGCATTAAAGGGTATTGAAACAATCGAAGAGGCCGAAAAGCTCAGAAATAAGGTTTTGTTTATCAACCGTGATGACGCAAAACTGCCGGAGGGCAGGTATTTTATTGACGATCTTATCGGATGTCTTGTGTATGATGCCGACAGCGGGAAGACTTACGGTACTGTTTCCGATATTTCAAAAACCGGTGCCAATGATGTGTGGCATATAACCGACAGCGGGAAAGAGTATCTTTTACCTGCAATAGACGAAGTTGTTATATCTGTTGCACCTGAAAACGGCAAGGTGGTAATCCGCCCGATGAAAGGTATATTTGATGATGAGGATTGATATTTTAACCCTTTTTCCCGAGATGTGCGAGACCGTTATGAACGAAAGCATAATCGGCAGGGCGCAAAAATCAGGCAAGGTGGAAATAGTATGCACCAATATTCGTGATTTTGCCGGGAATAAGCACAATAAGGTGGACGATATGCCTTACGGCGGCGGTATGGGTATGGTGATGGCGGCTGATCCGATTTATAATTGTTATAAAAGCCTTTATTCGGAAAACGAACCAAAGCCGCATCTTATATATATGTCTCCTAAAGGGAAAACCTTTAACCAGCAAAAGGCGCTTGAGCTGTCAAAGCTTGAAAGAATCGTATTGCTTTGCGGCCATTATGAGGGTGTAGACGAGCGTGTTTTAGAAGAAATAGCGGATGAGGAAATATCAATCGGCGACTTTGTTCTTACCGGCGGAGAGTTGCCTGCATTGTGCGTTGCGGATTCCGTCTGCCGTATGCTTCCGGGCGTTTTGTCAGATGACTTATGCTTTACCGAGGAAAGTCATTTTTCAGGGTTTCTTGAATATCCTCAGTATACACGGCCGGCGGTATGGCACGGTAAAGAGGTGCCGGAGGTGCTTCTTTCCGGCAATCATGCGAAAATTGACGAATGGCGCAGAATTCAGTCTGTACTTATAACAAAAGAACGAAGACCGGATATGTTCAGCGCAGAAAAACTCACAAAATCGGATATTAAGCTGCTTAAAAAGAACGGAATAGACACCGATTTGTTGTAAAAAGTGGATTTTAAGGAATAAAAACGAATATTGACCATTATATTCATATCAAATCTGCACAAATACGACTTTCTAAAAATACAAATTGTTGGATAAATATTAGAACTTATTCACAAATAATTGACGATTTCATTAAATGTGGTATAATGATAACATAGCTGTTAATAAGACATTAATCTTAAGGAGATTTTACAATGTGCGTTAAAGATGTAGTAATTCAAAATCAGGTTGGTCTTCATGCCCGTCCGGCAACTTTCTTTATTCAGAAAGCAAACGAATATAAATCCTCTATATGGGTAGAGAAGGATGAGAGAAAGGTTAATGCCAAAAGCCTTCTCGGCGTTTTGTCGCTTGGTATAGTCGGCGGAACAACCATAAAAATTATCGTAGACGGTCCGGACGAAAAAGAAGCGCTTGACGGTCTTGTTGCTTTGGTAGAATCCGGTTTTGCTGATTAATGTGTAAAATATTCGGCCGATATTTATTTTTTAGGTATCGGCCGTATTTTTTATTGACATTTTTAAAATTGGTGATATAATAGAACAGTACCCCAATTATCCGGGTGTGGCGCAGCTGGTAGCGCGCTTGACTGGGGGTCAAGAGGCCGCAAGTTCAAGTCTTGTCACTCGGACCAACCGAATGCCTCGGTACGCAGATGCGTATCGAGGCACTTTTTTTATATGTTTTTCTCTCGCATTTCGGCAACATCTTTTTTTGCAGTTGGTTTTGTTCTGTTTTGTAAATCTGAAAATTTTATGCTCACAAAATTTATTTTGCGGTATGCAACAGATTGACTTGACGCAAAGTATCGTATATAATAAATACAATTACAGTATATTATTAATTATTAATCGAAGAAGGAATAATTTATGTATCCATTATTGTTAAAACCGCCTGTAAAGGATTACCTTTGGGGCGGAACAAAGCTTAAAACCGAGTATAATTACGAAACGGACAAGCAAAAAGCCGCAGAGGCGTGGGTGCTTTCCTGCCACAAAGACGGGGCGGATGTTGTAGTAAACGGCGAGCTTGCCGGAAAAACATTGCCTGAAGTGCTTGAGCTATGGGGCGAAAAGTCACTTGGCAAAAATGCGGCGGCTTTTCCGTATTTTCCGTTACTTATAAAGCTTATCGACGCAAAGGACAGACTGTCTGTTCAGGTACACCCAAATGACGAATATGCTCTTAAAAACGAAGGTGAATACGGCAAAACCGAAATGTGGTATGTGGTTGACTGTGATGAGGGAGCCGAGCTTATTTACGGATTTAACAGGGAAGTATCTAAGGAAGAATTTGAGCGCAGGATAAAGGATAACACTCTGCCCGAAATATGAAATTATGTGCCCGTTCATAAGGGCGATGTGTTTTTTATAGCCGCAGGTACATTACACGCTATCGGTGCCGGAATACTTATAGCCGAGGTACAGCAAAATTCAAATACTACTTACAGGGTATCTGACTACGGGAGACTCGGAGCAGACGGAAAGCCGAGGCAGCTGCATATTGAAAAGGCTCTTGATGTAACTGAAAGAAAAAAACCGCAAATTCCGTACGGCAATATCGGGGAAAGAGAAAAGACATCCTACGGCACGGTAAGAGAGCTTGCAAAATGCAATCTTTTTACCGCCTCGATTTTAGAGCTTGACGGAAAAACAAAAGTACAAAACAAAGACAGCTTTACATCTTTGCTTGTGCTTAACGGAGAAGTAACTGTAAAATGGAAAGACGGTGAAATCAAAGCTTCAAAGGGAGCAAGTATTTTTTTTCCGGCGATTTTACCGTTGAGCTTTAAATCCTTAATACTCGGCTTTATGATTTTCGCTCTGCAAAGATATCATGCTGCCAGAACAGCGGTTGCAATCTGACCGATTAGCGTTGCAATAGCTGCCCCCATCATACCCCATTTGAATGCAAATATAAAAATAGGGTCAAGAATTATATTGATTACTGCTCCTGCCAAGGTTGATATCATAGCAAATTTCGGGTTGCCGTCTGCTCTGATAATCGGATTCATTGCCTGACCGAACATATAAAACGGTATACCCAAGGTAATCCAGAAAAAGTATTCTTTTGACAGGTTAAAGGTTTCGGCGTTTACATTGCCGCCGAAGGCGGTCAGAATACTATTTGAAAAAATCAGATAAAGCGCAGTTAAAACAAGACTGCTGATTATGCAAAGCAGGACTGAGTTTCCAACGCTGCGGGTTGCGTTTTCCGGTTTTTTTTCACCGAGTGAAATGCTCACAAAGGCACAGCAGCCGTCGCCGAGCATAACTGCAATACCCAGCGCAATAACCGTAAGCGGGAAAACCACTGTATTGGCTGCATTGCCGTAAGAACCGAGATAAGATGCATTTGCAATAAAAATTTGGTCTACAATGTTATAAAGCGCTCCAACCAAAAGCGATATAACGCAGGGAATTGCGTATTTCCCCATAAGCTTACCTACCTTTTCGGTAGTAAGATACGATTGAGATTGTTCTTCCATTTTAAATTTACCTCCGTAATAAAACAAAAAAATGCGTAAGCCCCGAAACTGGACTTACGCATTTCTGCTACTCGTTAAAACTTATTTTACAACAAAACCGGAGAAATTTCAAATGTTTTCTATTCTGTTTCTTTAAAGCTTTTTAATTATTTCGTTGTTTTGCGAAATCAGATGCCCGATGGCGTAGATAAGGAAAAGCAGTATTATTGAAAGAATAATTCCCAGAATAAATACTCCAACGGCAACAACCGCAAATATTTTATCCAACATAACAAGCACAATGCTTATTGCCGCAAACAAAAGCAACACACCTATGGAAACTATAAAGGAAATAGCTTTAATTATTTTATCAAGATGCTTGAAAACGCCGTTTCCGTAA
>JAFOYI010000053.1 GCA_017391425.1 Clostridia bacterium
CTTAGGCACAGAGCTTACCGAGGTTTTACAGGCAATAGAAAAGGATCAGCCCTACGGCGGCAAGGAAAAAGAAATTTTAAAGATAGGCGTACATACGCTACCTAAGTTCCCGAAGGACTCGACCGACCGTAACAGAACCTCCCCGTTCGCCTTTACGGGCAATAAATTTGAGTTCAGAATGTTGGGCTCTTTCTCCTCTGTTTCCTGCACAAACGTAGTACTTAACACCGCGGTTGCCGAGGAATTGAAGCAGTTTGCGGACACTCTCGAATCGGCGGGTGACTTTGAGGAATCCTTACACGAGCTTATCAAGAAGACAATTACCGAGCATAAGCGCATAATCTTCAACGGAAACGGCTACGATGACGCGTGGATTGCCGAAGCGGAAAAGAGAGGACTTCTTAACCTCCGCTCAACCCCCGAGTGTCTGCCCTATTCGGTTCACGAAAAGAACCTGAAGCTCTTCACCTCGCACAAGGTTTATTCCGAAACCGAAATGCGCGCAAGGTACGAGATTCTTTCGGAGAATTACTGCAAGACCATTAACATTGAAGCTCTTACAATGATAGATATGGCTAAAAAGGATATTCTTCCCGCGGTAAGCAAGTATTCTCATGAGCTATCCGATACAATTATTGCGAAAGCCGCCTGCGGCGATGTTGACAGCACCTATGAAAAGGAGCTTCTCGCTAAGATAAGCAAGCTAAACGCCACAGCCTACAAAAAGGTTCAGAAGCTTGAGGAGGCTACCCTTAAGGCTAAGGAAATAGATGATACCACAGAGCTTTCAATGTTCTATAAGGACAGCGTGTTCGCCGCTATGAGCGAGCTTAGAATTACGGTTGACGAGCTTGAAACTATGGTTCCGGCTGCAAGCTGGCCCTATCCGTCCTACGGAGATATGCTTTTCAGCGTTAAATAACAAAACAAATTTTTTAAGGGATGATTTATATGAGTCAAGCAATTTATGACGCCATACACAGTGAAGTTTACGGCGTATGGTTTTTAATCGGCGCAGCCCTGGTGTTCTGGATGCAGGCGGGTTTTGCAATGGTGGAGACGGGCTTCACCAGAGCAAAGAACGCCGGAAACATACTGATGAAGAACCTTATGGACTTCTGTATCGGTACTGTAATGTTTATTCTTATAGGCTTCGGTCTTTTCTTAGGTGAAGACCTTGTGGGAATTATAGGTAAACCCGGATTTGATATTTTTACCGATTATGCAAACTTTGATTGGTCCAACTTCGTGTTTAACCTTGTGTTCTGTGCTACCACCGCAACAATAGTTTCTGGCTCAATGGCAGAAAGAACAAAATTCCTTTCCTACTGCGTTTATTCAGCGGTTATTTCGGCAATTATTTACCCGGTTGAGGCTCACTGGACCTGGGGCGGCGGTTGGCTTGCAAAGCTCGGCTTCCACGATTTTGCCGGTTCAAACTGCATACATATGGTCGGCGGTATCTGTGCTTTGATAGGCGCCGCTATGGTTGGCCCCCGTATCGGAAAGTTTGTAAGAAACAAGGACGGAAAGGTCACAAAGGTAAACGCTTTCCCCGGTCACAACCTTCCTATCGGATGCCTCGGTGTATTTATTCTCTGGCTCGGCTGGTACGGATTTAACGGTGCTGCCGCTACTTCAATCGAGGAAATGGGCTCTATCTTCGTTACCACTACAATAGCTCCTTCCGTTGCTACGGTAGTTGCCATGATATTCACATGGATTAAATATGGAAAACCCGATGTTTCAATGTGCTTGAACGCTTCACTTGCAGGTCTTGTTGCAATTACCGCTCCGTGCGATGTTTGCGATGCATTCGGTGCAATAGTAATAGGCGCTGTTTCAGGACTTATAGTTGTATTCGGTGTTTGGTTCCTTGATTACAAGCTTCATATAGACGACCCGGTAGGCGCTGTTGCGGTTCACTTCTGTAACGGTGTTTGGGGTACAATTTCGGTTGGACTCTTTGCTACTAAATCTGCTCCGGCATTCGCCCGTGGTTTTGGCGACGGTGCAGCATTCGGTGCAAACCAAATAGCCGGCGAGGGACTTTTCTACGGCGGCGGATTCAAGCAATTAGGACTCCAATTACTCGGTATGTTCTCAACAGCCGCTTGGACAGCAATTACAATTACTCTTGCGTTCCTTATAATCAAAAAGATTTTCGGACTTCGTGTTTCCCGTGAGGAAGAGATGGAAGGTCTTGATGTTAAAGAGCACGGACTGCAAAGCGCTTACGGCGGAATGGCAATGCTTCCCGAATATATCGACGAGGGCGAGGAAGTGCCGGTTGTTACCGGAGATACGCCGGTTGCCGATGCAGTTGAGGTTAAGGAAATGCCTAAGGTTGCCGCAGGTATCGTTCCCAAGGCAGACGGCGAAAAGATTACAAAGGTCGAAATCGTCTGCAAGGAATCAAAGCTTGAAAGCCTTAAAAACGCAATGGTCGGTATTGGTATTACCGGTATGACCGTAAGCCATGTAATGGGTTGCGGCGTTCAAAAGGGTAAGCCTGAATATTACAGGGGCGCACTTGTTGAAACCTCCCTCTTACCTAAAATTCAGGTTGATATAGTGGTAGCAAAGGTTCCTGTTTCACAGGTTATAGAAACTGCCAAAAAGGTGCTTTACACCGGTCATATAGGCGACGGTAAGATATTCGTTTACGATGTTGAAAATGTTGTAAAGGTTCGTACCGGTGAAGAAGGCTATGACGCACTTCAGGATGTAGAGCAGTTCTGATAAAAAGCATAAAAGCTTCCCGAGTTATTCGGGAAGCCTTTACGCATTTAAAACTATTGAAATGAGGAAAAATTATGTGTTCTATTATGGGATATATCGGAAGCCGTATTCCGAAAGAGGAGTTTAAGCTCGGATTTAACAAGACAATATCAAGAGGTCCTGATATGTCAAAAATCGAGGAGCTTAATAATAACGGCTTTATGGGATTTCACCGTCTTGCAATAATGGGGCTTACCGATAAGGGTATGCAGCCGTTTTCATATAAGAACAATAAATTAGTATGCAACGGTGAAATTTACGGTTTCCGTCCCATAAAAGAAGACTTGATAAAACGGGGATATACATTCAAAAGCGATTCCGACTGCGAAATACTTTTGCCTCTTTATGAGCTTTACGGTACGGATATGTTTAAAATGCTCGACGCAGAATTTGCACTTATAATATATGACGGCGATAAGAAAGAGCTTATAGCCGCCCGTGACCCGATAGGCATCCGTCCGCTCTATTACGGACTTGATAAGGATAAAAAGCCGATATTTGCCTCCGAGCCGAAAAACCTTGTGGGACTTGTGGACAAAATAATGCCGTTTCCGCCCGGACACTATTATAAAGACGGAAAGTTCTGTTGCTATAACGACATAGCGGCGGTAGATAAGGTATGCTCGGATGACCTTGAAACGGTGTGCAAAAATATACACGATAAGCTTGTAAAGGGCGTCGAAAAACGGCTTGATGCAGACGCACCGCTCGGTTTTCTTTTAAGCGGAGGGCTTGATTCGTCACTTGTTTGCGCAATTTCAGCAAAGCTGCTTAAAAAACCGATAAAGACCTTTGCGATAGGTATGAGCACCGACGCTATTGACTTGAAATATGCCAAAAAGGTTGCCGATTATATAGGCTCCGACCACCGTGAAATAATTATTACAAAAGACGATGTATTAAAGGCACTGCCTGAGGTTATAGGCATTTTGGGAACTTATGATATAACCACAATAAGAGCGAGCATCGGTATGTATCTTATTTGCAAGGCAATACATGAAACAACCGATATTCGTGTACTTATGACCGGTGAAATTTCAGATGAGCTGTTCGGATATAAATATACCGATTTTGCGCCTGACGCAGAGGAATTCCAAAAGGAGTCGCAAAAGCGTGTAAGGGAGCTTCATATGTATGATGTTCTCCGTGCCGACAGATGTATTTCCGTAAATTCACTGGAGGCACGTGTTCCTTTCGGAGATCTTGATTTTGTTAAGTATGTAATGAGCATTGACCCCGAAATGAAAATGAACAAATACGGCAAGGGTAAGTATCTGCTCCGTCATGCGTTTGAGGGTGATTATCTGCCCTATGATATACTTATGCGTGAAAAAGCGGCGTTTTCGGATGCTGTCGGTCACTCTATGGTTGATTATCTTAAAGAGTACGCAGAAACAAAATATACCGACGCCGAATTTGCCGAAAAGTGCAAAAAGTACACCTTTGCGGCACCGTTTACGAAGGAATCGCTTTTATACCGTGAAATTTTTGAGGAAAAATATCCCGGTCAGGCGGAAATGGTAAAGGATTTCTGGATGCCGAACAAGGAATGGGAGGGCTGTAATGTCAACGACCCGTCAGCCCGTGTGCTTTCAAACTACGGCGACAGCGGAAAATAATAAAATAACGGCTTGCAAGGTTTTAACGCCTGCAAGCCGTTATTTTATTCACTGATATTTTCGGCTTTCTTACCGGCTGACATTTCGGGCAGTTGTGCCGTTATTATGGCGGCAAAAACCACCGCACAGCCTATAAACTCACGGACGGAAAGCACATTTCCCGAAATCAGCCAACCGCCCAGAGCCGCAAAAACACTTTCAAGACTCATTGTAAGAGAGGAGACGGACGGTTCGGCATATTTCTGACCTACTATCTGAAGCGTGTAGCCTATTCCGCTTGATACCACTCCGAGATAGATTATTTGCGGAGCGGCAGATAATATATTGGATAGTGACGGCCTTTCAAATATTAAGGCCACCGCCGTTGACAAAATGCCCACAACGGCAAACTGGAGTATCGAAAGCTTTAAACCGCCTGTAACACCCACAAAATGACCGACGGCGATAATTTGGCAGGCAAAGGTGAAGGCGCAGATAAATACCAGAATATCAGCAAGATAAATTCCGCTTATTCCGCCCGAAAAACAAAGCAGGTAAAATCCGCATACCGCAATAAGCACGCTTAAATATATTATTGGATTAACCTTTTTGCCGAAAAACAGCGAAATTATCGGAACAAATACTACATAAAGCGCCGTTATAAAGCCGCTTCTTGCCTCTGCGGCGGCGCCGACAGGGTATGCGCTTATACCGAATTGTTGAAGATTTACCGAAACGGCAAGCAGCAAACCGCAAACTAAGGCGGCAATTATATACTGCTTTTTAAGCGGTTTTTCTTCCGGGAAAAAATGCTTTTCTTTTCTGCCGGAGGTGATTTTGTAAAAAATATAAAGTGAACCTGTGGCTATAAACGATCTTAATGCATTGAAGGTGAGGGAGGGAACAAGCTCGCCGCCGTCAGACTGTGCGACAAACGCAATTCCCCAAATAAAGGCAGTAACGCAAAGTATAAGACTGCCCTTTAAATTATTGCTTTTCATTATTTAACTTCTCTTTTCTCATTGTGAGTGAAATTCTTTTCTTTTGTATGTCTACTGACAGCACAAAGACCTTTACAATATCGCCGACCTTAAGCACCTCGGACGGGTGCTTTATAAATCTGTCGGTTATCTGTGAGATATGCACCAGTCCGTCCTGATGAACACCTATATCCACAAATGCGCCGAAATCTATAACATTTCTTACGGTTCCCGTAAGCTCCATTCCGGGTTTAAGGTCCTCCATAGAAACAATATCGCTTCTTAAAAGCGGCGGCGGAAGCTCGTCTCTCGGGTCTCTGCCGGGGCGCTCAAGCTCTTTTACTATATCGTTTAATGTCGGTACGCCTACACCGAGTTTAATTGCGGTATTCTCTATACCGTCAGCCTCGATTATTGCTTTAATTGCCGTTGTTTTACCGCATTTAACATCATTTTCGGTTATTCCGCACAGCTTTAAAAGCTTTTCGGCGGCGGCGTAGCTTTCAGGGTGTACGGAGGTATTATCAAGCGCCTGCTTTCCGTCTGATATTTTCAAAAATCCTGCACACTGTAAAAATGCTTTAGGCCCTAATTTAGATACTTTTTTTAGCTCTGAACGGCAGGTGAATTTTCCGTTTTCCTCACGGTAGGCGACAATGTTTTTTGCAAGTGAGCCGCCAATGCCCGAAACCCTCGATAAAAGCTGAACAGATGCGGTGTTAAGGTCTACGCCGACGGTATTTACGCAATCCTCCACAACGCCGTCAAGTGCGGCGTTAAGTCCGGAAGCCGGCATATCGTGCTGATACTGACCTACGCCTATGGATTTAGGGTCGATTTTGACAAGCTCCGCAAGCGGATCCTGCAGTCTTCGTGCAATAGAAACGGCACTGCGTAATGAAACATCGTAATCGGGAAATTCCTCTGCGGCAAGCTTTGAGGCAGAATAAACGCTGGCTCCGGCTTCGGATACAACCATATACGAAAGTCCGTCGTTAAGCTCCTTAATTACATCGGCGGCAAAAACTTCCGTTTCATGGCTTGCCGTTCCGTTGCCTATTGCAAAAACCCTTACAGAATATTTTTTAACAAGTGTCTTTATAATTTGTTTTGCTTCTTCAATCTTGTTTTTGGGCGGTACCGGATATATTACTGCGGTATCAAGCACCTTTCCGGTGCCGTCTACTACTGCCACTTTACAGCCGGTTCTGTAACCCGGATCAAGACCTATTGTAACCTTATCCTTTACAGGGGGCTGCATAAGCAGCTGCCGCAAATTTGAGGAAAAAACCTTTATTGCCGAGGTGTAAGCTCTTTCTGAAAGCTCATTTCTTATTTCACGCTCTATGGCAGGAAAAATCAATCTTGAATAGGCGTCCTCTGCGGCAGCCCTGACGGTTTCCGTTGCCGGCGACCCCTCTTTAATATGATTTTTTGCAATAATGAACATTGCTTTATCACGGTCGAAATCTATAGATACTTTAAGTATGTTTTCTTTTTCGCCCCTGTTTACGGCAAGTATTCTGTGGTCTGGTATTTTAGAGAGCGGCTCGCTGTAATCCTTATACATTTCATAAACTCCGGCGTCCTCCGTAAGAGCTTTAACGGTAAGTATACCGTGTGCAAGGCATACAAATCTCATTCTTTTTCGGATATCTGCGTCGTCTGAAATTTTCTCGGCAATTATATCCATAGCGCCCGCAAGCGCTTCCTCTGCCGATTCAACGCCGTTTTCCGGGTTTATATATTCGGCGGCAAGGGAAATAGGCGGTTTACAATCGGGAGCCTGCCGATATATTTCATCTGCTAAAGGCTCAAGACCTTTTTCTTTTGCCGCAGTAGCTCTTGTTTTGCGTTTTTTCTTGTACGGACGGTACAAATCGTCAAGCTCTGTAAGTGTTTTCGCTTCATCTATTGCGGCAGATAGCTCGTCGCTTAAAGCGCCCTGTTCTTCGATCGCCGTCTTGATTTTTTGGCGTGTTTCATCCATATTGCGAAGATAATTAAGCCGTTCATAAAGTGAACGCAAAACCTGATCGTCAAGCGAACCGGTGGCTTCCTTTCGGTAGCGTGCTATAAACGGTATGGTATTTCCCTCATCTATCAGCTTTACGGTATTTTCAACCTGAAACGGTTTTAAAGAAAATTCTTCTGTAAGTGTTTTTATAATGTCCATTTTATCACCTTGACTAAGTTTACCATAAAGCAAAATTATCTGCAACAGAAAAATGGCTTTTACCGCAGAAACAGGGCAAAAAAACCGGTTTTAATTACAAGCTGTTTTGAAATTCTTTATTTTTTACAAAAAGAGAGGTTTGCCTTTGATGGCAAACCTCTCTTAAACGGTTCATTCAATTATTCTTTTTCAAATAAATCTTTGCCTAAACCGCAAATCGGACAAACCCAATCCTCAGGTACATCTTCCCAAGCTGTGCCCGGAGCTATTCCGTTGTCGGGATCGCCGAGTTCGGGATTATAAACATATCCGCACGGACATACATAATTTTTCATAGCATATTCTCTTTTCCGTAATTTTTAACTTATTTGCTCATAATTCGGGATATTGTATCCATAATTTTGTCATGGCAACCGCCGCAGCCTGTTGAGCATTTTGTAATTTTTTGAACATCTTCAAATGCTTTTTCTACATTTTCAAACTTAGTTTCTTTATGCAAAGCATTTTCAACATCTGCATAAGTGACCTGCTTGCAGTTACAAATAGTATAATTTTCCATACTGCATCACCCTCATCGGTCCGTTGTAATTAAGCGAAATATCTCTTGAGCAGACCCTCAAACGCTCTGCCGTGACGAGCCTCGTCTCTGGCCATTTCATGAACGGTATCGTGAATAGCGTCAAGGTTCAGCTCTTTAGCAAGCTTAGCAAGCTCAAATTTGCCCATTGTAGCGCCGTTTTCGGCGTCGGCACGCATTTCAAGGTTTTTCTTGGTGCTGTCGGTTACAATCTCACCTAAAAGCTCGGCAAATTTAGCCGCATGCTCTGCCTCTTCAAAAGCGGCTTTTTCCCAATAAAGGCCGATTTCGGGATAGCCTTCTCTGTGAGCAACTCTTGCCATTGCAAGATACATACCGACCTCTGTACATTCGCCGTTGAAGTTTTCACGAAGACCGTCGATTATTCTCTGGTCGGCGCCCTTAGCTATTCCTACAACATGCTCTGCCGCCCAGGTTTTTTCAGCAGCCTGCTCTGCAAATTTAGAAGCGGGAGCATGGCAGATAGGACATTCTGCCGGAGCAGATTCGCCCTCATAAACATAACCGCAAACAAGACATACAAATTTTTTCATTTTTAATTCCTCCATAAATTGATTTTAATCAGATTTGCATTTACTGCACACACCGTATACGATATATACCGTTGTTTCGCTTGAAAAGTCGTTTTCCTTTGCCGTTTCGGACAGAATATCCTGTTTTAACGGAGCGTCGTAAATTTTTCCGCAGCATTTGCAGTGCAGATGTGCGTGCGGAGCGCTGTTTCCGTCAAAATGCTCGTATCCGTCTCCGACGGATAGGGAAAGAATAACGCCTTCATCGCTTAAGGCGGCAAGGTTACGGTAGACCGTTCCGAGACTTATATTCGGGATAACCTTACGAACCTCATTATAAACGGCAGATGCCGAAGGGTGTGTATCAGTTGAACGCAGGATCTGTAAAATTGTTTCACGCTGCCGTGAATAATTTTTCATTGAATCACCTAAATCAGTAATGATTACTATTTTATTATACACGCTGTTTTAATTTTGTCAAGAACTTTTTTCAAAAATCTTGACATTATTTTTTCAATAAATTATTATTATATTACAAACTTAATGTATTTTTGAAAGGATACACTTTTATTATGGGAAATAATATGGTATCTAATTCAGTAATAAAACGACTTCCGAGGTATTATCGTTTTTTGGGCGAGATTAAAGCTCTTGGAATTGAGAGAATATCCTCAAGGGAGCTTTCCGAAAGAATGGGGCTTACCGCAAGTCAGATAAGACAGGATCTTAATTGCTTTGGCGGATTCGGTCAGCAGGGCTACGGATATAATGTCAGTATACTTCAGTCTGAAATAGGGCATATTCTCGGTCTTGATACTCCGAAAAGCACTATTTTAATCGGAGCGGGGAATTTAGGAAAGGCGGTTACACTGCATATTAATTTCGAGTCGGTGGGTTTTCGGCTTATCGGTCTGTTTGATAATAAAGAATCTGTAGTCGGTCAGGTTATAAAAAATCTTCCGGTCAGGAACATTTCAACACTTGATGAATTTTGCCGTGAAAATCTTCCCGAGGTTGCGATACTGTGTATACCTAAGGAATCGGCAATGGCAATGTCAAAACAGCTTGTGAAGCTCGGAATTAAAGGCGTATGGAATTTCAGTCACTATGATTTATCTTTTAATTATCCGGATATAAAGGTGGAAAATGTCCATTTCGGGGATAGTCTTATGACCCTTTCGTACAAACTTAATAATGCCTGATTGTATTGTATACAGCAGTCGGCAGTCAGTATTTGTAGTGAAATATTGACTGCCGTTTATTTTATTTTCGTCATTTTTTGACATTTTTTTGCTCTGAAATATTGACATAAAGCAAGAAAAAATATATAATTATTCTGTTTAAGGTATACTATTTAAAGGAGCTACAGAAATGAACGGATTACGCAGGATTTCCTGTCTTTTTCTTTCGTTTGCAGTATTGATAACCGCAGTATTTGGCAGTGTAACGGGTTTTATCAAAACAAATGCCGCACAACCGGGATATGTTAACGGAACAAATGTCCGAATACGTGAGGATGCGGGAACGAATTTTCGCCAGTTGGCGGAGATTTCAAATGTTTATGTAACAATAAACGGCGAAAAAACGGGAACCGATGGGAAGCTTTGGTATGAAATCGAATACGGCGGTATACATGGATATATGCACAGTGATTATGTCGTAAAGGTTGAAGGTGTTTCTTCGGATAGGAGTTTTGAAGAACAAATATCGGCTTTCCCTGAAAGCTATAAAACTGCGCTCAGGGCACTTCATTCAATATATCCGAATTGGAGATTCTATGCCGATAATATAAATATGACCCTTGATGAATTGGCAAAGCTTGAGGTTGTTCGCAAAGTCACGGATGATAAAAGTATTTCGTGGCGTTCAATGGATAAGGGCTCATATGATTGGGGGAGCGGTAACTGGGTTTCGGAAGAAGACGGCAGATGGCATTATGCGTCAAGAGAAGTAATAAAATATTATATGGATCCGAGAAACTTCCTGAATGAGCAATATATATATACTTATATGAAGCAAAATTACGATCCCTCAAGCCAAAATGAAGAGGGCGTAAGGAAAATTGTAAGCGGTACATTTCTCGAAAACGGATATTACGATCCAAATGACACCGCATACGGCGGCTCGTATATAGCCGTAATAATGGAAGCGGCAAGGCAGTCAGGCATAAATCCTTATATACTTGCAGCAACCATCATACAGGAACAGGGTACAAAAGGTACCTCGGGCATTATAGCAGGTCCCTATTATAATTTTTTCAATATTTCCGCAAACGGCAACGATCCGGTGACAAGCGGTATAAATTATGCCAAGAACAAAGGGTGGAATACCAGGTCTAAATCCATAATTGAGGGAGCACAGTTCAGTGGCAACAATTATGTCAGCGCAGGGCAGAATACATATTTTTACATTAACTACAACATAAAAGATCCGGAAAATCTTTGGCATCAGTACGCAACGGCGGTTCACAATGCTACTTCATCTGCAGGACGGCTTGTAAAGACATACAAGGATTTGAAATCGGCAGAGCTTGATTTTCTTATACCTGTTTATCAGAATATGTCTGACACAGCGTCTCAGTTGCCTGAAAAAAATGGCAATCTTAATAATTACTATTTTGACAGTATAAGTGCAGTAGGTCTCACCCCGTCGTTTGACAGATTTATTTACAACGACTACAGTTTGAAGGTTTCGGGTGATTCCACTATATATGTAAAGCTTCCTGAAAGCGCGGAATATGCGGGAGATTCAAGTTATAATTTGAATTCAGGCAGTAACCGTATTACATTAAGAGTAAAATCACAAAGCGGATATTATAATGAGTATTATATTGATGTATCGGCGGATTCGCCGTGCCGGCTTACGGTAAGCGCCGAGAATAATTCGGCTTCGGTCGTCAGGAAGGGCGACACAAACGGAGACGGTAAGGTGACGCTCATTGATCTTGCGAATGTGCAGAGGCATTTACTCGGGCTTATATCGCTTACGGGAAACAATTTTGCCGGAGCCGACACCAATTCGGACGGGAAAATTTCACTTATAGACCTTGCCAATATACAAAGATATTTATTGGGACTTTTAGCCTTATAAAAATAAGAGATGGGGATAGATATGAAAAAAACATTAATTAGATTTATTACCGTTATTGCTGCGGTGTCGGTTGCAGTCAGTTGTTTGCTTTTTGATGTGTCTGCGGCAGGCACAACCATATCCTTCAGCAGCAGTAAACCGAGCGTTAACGATTCTGTTACGGTTACAGTTACGGTAAGTGCCGATGAAAATATGTACGGAACATCTTTTTCGGTTAATTATAATCCTGATGTTCTTCGTTTCGAAAGCGGGGATAACGCTACGGGCGGCGCAGGTGTGGTAAATGTTGTTTACTCGGTAAGCGGTAAAACAAAACAGTCCTGCCCTCTTAAATTTACGGCAATAGCGTCAGGCTCTTGCACTGTAAGCGTTGCCGATGCTATGTATGCGAGCGATAAGGAAAATGCATTGAGCGGTTCTTCAGCAACGCTTGCCGTGGCAGACGCCGCAAAGTCGGACAATGCCAATTTGAAATCACTTTCTTTGAGCGCAGGTACGCTTTCACCCAAATTTTCGGCAAATAAAACTTCGTATACGGCAAAGGTTGCAAAAAATGTTACAGAGTGCAAGGTCTTTGCAACTGTCGCAGACAGCGGGGCTAAGGTAGAGGTATCAGGCACTTCCGCACTCAATGAGGGTAAGAATGTACGCACGGTTACGGTAACAGCCCCGAGCGGAGCGCAAAAGGTATATACTATTACAATTACACGCTCAGACGAAGAAACCGAGGAGTCGTCGCAGACCGAATCACAGCCGAACGAGACGGTTATAGACGGCGCACCGTATACGGTGTTGACCGATATTTCCGGAATTGCACTTCCAAACGGATTTTCGGCGGAAAGCGCTGACTTTAACGGAGTTCAGGTGGCGGTTGCAAAGGATGACTCGGGTTATTATACGGTTTATTATTTAAAAGGCGCAGATGATGTATGCATTCCTTATTTGCTCTCGGACGACGGAAAGACCTTTGAAAAGCTTAAATATGCCGTTTTCGGGGAGAATACATATATCTTTGCGGATATACCGGAAGGTTACAAGGCACCGTCGGGATATTATGAAACCACGGTGGATATCGGCGGATTTAACATAAAGGCGTTTACGGTTACAAGCACAGACACATCATCTGCTGGCGGACTTAATGTTTCGGCAGAAGACGCCGATTATTCGGATTTCTATTATGTTTACTGTTTCTTTAACGGGAATTTCTCTATGTATCGCTATGACAGTGCAGAGAATGTTTTGCAAAGAGATCCGGGATTTAAGCTTGTAAAAGAAGATTTGGAAATTAAACCGGGAGGATTTGCGTCAAGATTTGCTTCGCTGACCGCAAATGCCAAAATAGTTGTGATAGGGCTGGCTGTAGCCGCAATCGCCGCATTGGCGCTTATAGTTCTGCTTATAATAAAGCTTGTAAGAGGGAACGATACAGAGGATGATGAGGTCTTTACAAGCGATTTTGACGATGTTGCTATAAGCGATGAAGAAGAACCGGAGGATGCCGAAGCCGAAGAACCGAATCCGTATGGAGAAAAACTTTAAGGAAATTACTTATGAATAAGATTTGTGCCGTAATATCGGGCGGCGAATATTCCGGTCTTAACGGTATCGAAAAAGCGGATTATGTTATTGCTTGCGATAAGGGATATGAATATGCGATTAAAAATGACATAACGCCGGATATTCTGGTCGGCGATTTTGATTCGTATAGCGGCGTTATTCCTGATAATATACCGGTACTCGACCTTCCGGTTGAAAAGGACGATACAGATACCTTAGCCGCGCTTAGGCACGCCTTATCCCTCGGTTACGGGGAAATAGTAATATACTGTGCTTTAGGCGGCAGAACAGACCATATGCTCGCAAATATTCAGGCGGCGGCGTTTGCCGTGAAAAACGGCGCAACAGTGCATATTTTGGGAACGAAAACGGAAATAACCGTTCTGAGCGGCTCAAAAATTATTATTCCGAAAAAAGCCGGATATTCTCTGTCGGTGTTTTCAATAACCGACAAGTCCGACGGAGTTACTATTTCCGGTGTTAAATACCCTCTCACAAATGCGGAAATATCCAACACCTTTCCGATAGGTGTAAGCAACGAATGGATAGGAAACGCTGAAATATCGGTTAAAAACGGAATTTTAGCCATAGTAATTTCAAAATTGATATAAAAAACGGGACTGCTTAGCAGTCCCGTTTTTTATGGTATTAACTTTGGAAACTTGTGTCCCGCTCTGCCGTAATGCGCTTAAAATAACCTGCGTTAAAGCAGGTGGGTGCCGGCCGCACAGCTTCACGCTCCCTTCTTCCGAACTCGGCACAGCCGCGGGAGGTCTGCAATCCGCAGTGCGAGCGTAGGCCCCTGATTATAATGTTGTAGGGTTATATAAGACACGGTCCGCGAACAGAGCAGGACGGAATATTTTAGTCTTCGTCTATTTCAAAGAAATCTTCAAGTCTTTCAACAAAGGCGTCGGCTATCATATCGTATTCGTCATCGTCTTCTATTTCGTAATAGTACTCGTCGCCGTTTTCATCTGCCTCGCCAACCTTTACGATAACGAGCTCGCCGCTGTCATCAAGAGTTTTTTGCGGATCGTCATATATCGGCAGCATCGCAAGATAACGGCCGGTATCTGTCTCGATTGCGTCGAGCACTTCGAAAGTGTATTCCTTTCCGTCATCATCGGAAAGTGTTACTATATCGGGATTATAATCCTCTTTGTTCTTAATATTATCCATAATTATCCTCCGAACAGAAGTCTGTACTTATATTTTAACCTCGCATGGGCTTTAAGTCAATGGTAAATGGGGGAAAATTTATTTTGTTTGAATTATTTTTCCTGCCCGTCGGTATGCCCGACCCTTTGAAGCTCATAATCGAGAACTTTTTTGAACTGTGTTTCGTAAAGTCGGCGGTAGGTGCGGCTTTTTTCCATAAGCTCATCATGACTGCCCGATGCCGTGATTTCACCCTTGTCGATTACAAGTATTTTATCTGCGGCTATAACGGTCGAAAGCCTGTGCGCTATTACAATACTTGTTCTGCCTGACATCACATAATTAAGGGCAGACTGTATAAGACTTTCCGATATGGAATCGAGCGAGGAGGTTGCCTCGTCAAGAATAAGTATGCGTGGATTTTTAAGAATTACACGGGCTATTGAAATTCTTTGTTTTTCACCGCCCGAAAGCTTTAGCCCTCTGTTACCCACTACCGTGTTGAATTTATCGGGAAGGTTATTTATGAAATCATAAATATTTGCCGCCTTGCAAGCGTTTTCTATTTCCTCGGTTGTTGCGTCGGATTTGGCATAAAGCAGGTTTTCAAGCACCGTTCCGTTGAAAAGATAAGTGTCCTGCGTTACTATTCCTATGTTTTTCCGTAAATAGTCAAGGTCATATTGCCGTACATCGGTTCCGGCTATATTTACGCTTCCGGACGATACATCGTAAAGTCTCGGAATCATTGAAATTATCGTAGATTTTCCGGCTCCCGACGCCCCGACAATGGCGTACATCTTACCGCTCGGAACAAAAAAGCTTATATTTTTAAGTATCTCACGGCCGCTTTCATAAGAAAAGCCGACGCTTTTAAACTCTACACTGCAATCGTCGAGCGGCGGTTTTACGGGATTTTCGGGATTGACTATGGTACATTCACGGTCAAAATATTCGAATATTCTCGTAAAAAGAGCAAGTGATCGTACAAAATCAACCTGCAAGTCAAGCAGCTGTCTTACAGGTTGGTAAAGCCTGTTGATAAGCGCTACAACAACCGAAATATCGCCGACGGTCAGGGATGAGTCCGTATGGCTTATTATTAAAAATCCTCCGGCAAAGTATATAAGAAGCGGCGCTATTTGTATAAACATACCGAGGAAAACATGAAACCAGCTTCCGGCACGCTGTTCCTTTATTGTTATTTTTGTGGCTTCGTTGTTAACCGCACGGAATTTTTCGTATTCTGTATCTTCCTTGTTAAACAGCTTAACAAGCATAGAACCGCTTACCGAAAGCGTTTCACCCACATGCTGATTAAGCTCGTCCTGCTTTTCCTGCGCCTGGCTTACAAGCTGCCAACGCTTTTTTCCGACCGCACGGGTCGGCAGAATAAGCAGCGGTAAAATTACAATACCCACCGCCGCAAGCCGCCAGTCGGTGTAAAAAAGGTAAAAAACACAGGTCCCGATAGTCAAAACATTGCTTACAAGCGATGTAAGCATTACAGATATAACCGAGCTTACTCCGTTAATATCGCCGTTCATACGGGTTATAATGTCGCCCTGCTTTTCACTTGTAAAAAACGCATGGGGCATATGCTCTAAATGATAATACATTTCGTTCCGCATATCATAAATGATTTTTTGCGATATCCAGCTGTTTATGTATTGCTCAAGCACGCTTATTATCTGCGAAACGGACAGTACCGCAAACGCAAGTACCAAAAGTTTTGCCAAAAGCTTTATGTTACTGCTGTCATCCACTATGGCGTCGACTATTTTACCGGTTATAACAGAAGGGAAGAGTCCCAAAACCGCAGAAACGGCAAGTGCGGCAAAAACAGCAATAAATTGCCATTTGTACGGTTTTAAGTATCCGAGTATTCTGAAAAGTAATTTCTTGGTCATTTTGGGGCGGGACTGCTTTTCTTCTTCGGTCAAAAATCCTCTCGGACCGCCGCCTATACGCATCGGTCCTCTCATACCGGCAGGCGGAGGCATCATAGGTCTCATATTATTACCTCGTATCTTTTTAATTTCAAAGTTAATACTATTATAACACTTTTTTGGAAATTTGTGTATTTTATAAATAATTTGTGAATTTAGATAAAAGTTCTTAAAAAACACTTGACAAAACAGTAAATATGCATTATAATAAAGCCAGACAAAGAGAAAGGAGTTGATAAAAGTGAGAGAGGATACTCCACCGGCTTCTTATCAAAATAAAATGAAAGTGGTGAGTCCAATGAAGTAAGTATCGGCAACGCAAAACTATAAATACTTACGGAGAGTCCGATGTACATTTAATTGTTCCGAAAGGAATTTGATATAATTTCCCATAAAAGGTGATTTATATGATTGTAAGGCGTTTAGCTATCAAATAAATCTGAATGGGTGAGACCAATGCACAATTAACTATCTAAGGTTTAAGTGTTTAAGAAACAGTAAAAGGATGACTTGAATGTTTTTTAGGTGTTTAACTGAAAAATAATTTTTACAGGTGAGTCCGATGTACAATTCATTTTAATGCTCGGTTAAATTTGATTCTTTTCTGAGAGTATTAAATTGCTTATGCAGTGCAAATGCATTTACGACATTTTCAATTAATATTAATATTTTACCTATCAAAGGTTTACGGATAAGATTTAATTAAGAGCAAAGGTTAAAATTGAATAGTTATAAAATCTAACAGCTGCGGTACGGTTTGACCGCAGCTGTTTTCCGCTTTATAACGGGGATTTCCACTGCCGGTAGAGTTTGAATTTCATCTCTACGCCGGAGTAATTTTTATTTAGAAAATAAAAATACCCGAATAGGGTGAAAAAATCGGTAACGGGAAATATAATATTTGAAAAGCAATGTTCTTTTAAAAAGGAGAATAATTATGGGATACAGAATAGTTACCGATTCAAGTGCAAATCTGACCGATGAACAGATTAATGAGTACGGTGTTGAAATTTTATCGCTTAAATATTATATAAACGGAAAAGAGTACGACAGCTATGTTAAGGTTGTGCCGACCGATTACACCGAGACATACTCTTTACTTCGCCAAAAGGCTAAAATAACAACATCGCTTGTTTCGAGGGAAATCTGCGACAGCGTCATACGCCCCATTCTCGAAAACGGCGAGGATGTTCTTGTGCTTGCCTTTTCGTCCGGACTTTCGGGAACCTATCAGAATATTGAAAATGCCGCAAAGGATTACCGTGAAGAATTTCCCGAAAGAGAAATTCGTGTTGTGGATACGCTTTGTGCTTCTCTCGGCGAAGGACTGGCGGTACACTATGCAGTCAAGCTTAAAAATGAAGGTAAATCGCTTGACGAGGTTGCGGATTGGGTAGAAGAAAACAAGCTTCATATATGCCACCTGTTTACTATTGACGATTTGTTCTTCCTTAAAAGGGGCGGCAGACTGTCGGGCAGCGGAGCAATGCTCGGAACTTTGCTCGGAATAAAACCGATGCTGCACACTGCGGATGACGGCAAGCTATATGTTACCGGCAAGGTAAGAGGCAGAAAAGCCGCTGTGGAAAGCCTTATAAAATCAGTGGGTGAAAGGGCCGATAATATAGCGGACCAAGAGGTTTTCGTGGTTCACGGAGACTGTGAGGAAGAGGCAAAATATATCGCTTCGGAAATTAAAAAGCGTTATAAAGTTAAAAAAGTAGTTTACAATTACATCGACCCCGTAATAGCGGCACATGCAGGACCTGGTACGCTTTCGGTATTCTTTATGGGCGAAAAAAGATAAAAAACAAGGGCGGAGATAAAATCTCCGCCCTTAAATTTATATAACCGAAATTCCTATTCCGAGCGCCCCTGCACCTACATGGCAGGAAATGCTTATCGGCAGTGCGTCAAGCTCAATTTCATATTCCGGAAAGCGTTCCTTGGTGGTTTTTAAAAAGGCCTCTCCGGCAGCTCTGTCGCCGGAATATGCCGCCCGTATCACAACTTTTTTATCCGCAAAATCGGTTTTCATGTCATTTTCAATGCCGTCGAGCATAGCTATAACTGCATTCTGCATTCCTCGAACCTTTTTATATGCGTCAAGCTTACCGCCTTGTATCTGCAATACCGGCTTTATTCCGAGCAGGGTTCCTACGGCGGCGCCGGCTGCCGTAACACGACCGCTTTTTTTCAAATGCTCAAGTGTGTTGACCGCAACATATATACTCTGCATATCTGCTTCATTTTCAAGATTTTCCGCTATTTCCGCAGCTGAAAAGCCGTCGTTTGCAAGGCGCAGTGCTTTAAATACATCCGTATAAAGAGTTACCGATATACGCCGGTTATCCGCTACAAACACTTTGCCGTCATATTCTGCGGAAAGTGCCTTTGCCGTGGCACAGGTTCCGCTCAATCCGCTTGACATAGGTATGTATACAAGTGACTCATATTCTTTTAATATTTCATCCCACATATCGGTAAGCGCCGCAGGAGACGGCTGTGAGGTTGAAACCGATACGCCGGAGTCAAGCTTCTTAAAAAATTCCTCGTATGGCATATCTACATATTCGGTGTATTCCTTATTATCTACGGTAAAAGGCATTTTAAGCAGAAAAATGCCTTTTTCTTTTGCCGTTTCAGGTGTTATTCCGCTGTTTGTATCGGTCATTACAGCAGTTTTTTTCATATACTAACCTCCGAAAATCAATAAGCTGTGGTTTTTTTGATTATAACATTCAAAAAACGCTGTGTCAAGCGTGCTTGTTTGCTTGACATCGGCACTGATTGCGGTTAAAATAAATCAGGATAAAATTTACAGTGCAGGAGGAGTGGGCATTGTCGGTAAAAATTTCACCGTCGGTACTTACGGCGGATTTTTTGGAGCTTGAAGGTGCAATAAGGGAGCTTGAGGCTGCCGGAACGGATATGCTGCATCTTGATGTTATGGACGGTATTTTTGTACCTAATATATCGTTCGGTGTGCCGGTTATCAAATCAATAAGGAGCCATACCTCGCTTCCGCTTGATGTGCATCTTATGATTGACCGTCCGCACAGATATATTAAGCAGTTTGCGGAGGTGTCGGATATTCTCGGTTTTCATTATGAGGCAGGCAGTGATGTTGAAGAAACTTTAAAGTCGATAAGGGATTACGGCTGTAAGGCTTGTCTTACCATAAAGCCGGCAACGGCTCCCGAAGAAATTTTCAAATTTCTTCCGCTTTGCGATATGGTGCTTGTGATGTCGGTAGAACCGGGATTCGGCGGTCAGAAGTTTATGCCGTCGGCGCTTGATAAGCTTTCATGCCTTAAATCCGAAATTGCAAGACAGGGACTTTCCACAGAGCTTGAGGTTGACGGCGGAATTAATGCCGAAACAGCGCCTTTAGCGGTAAATGCCGGCGCAGATGTGTTGGTTGCAGGCAGTTTTGTGTTTTCATCTGAAAATATGAAAAAAACCGTGGCACAGATTAAATCCCTTTAGTAAATGCCTTGCCTATAACAGCAACAGCATTGTCCTTGACGATTATTTTACCGTGTTCCTCTGTAAAAGCACAGGCGGCGGCAGAGCTGTCGGACGGTATGCAATATTCGTTCATAAAAAACAGATCCTTTGCGGTTTTGCAGGAGATAATAAGCCTGTAAACTCCGGAAATACGGTAAAGACTGTTTTTGCCGTGAATTTTTCGGCTGATGTAGAGTCTTGAAATACCGTCTATCATGGAGGAAGAATCGGCAAAATCAAAACAGATAAAAAAATTACCGCCGGTTTTGCGCTTTTTTTCTGCGGGCGATACGGTTATTGTGCATCCGGCGCTTTCTTTTGCCCTTATTTCGACTAAAATATCGCCGTCAAATTCATCCGGATAGTTTGAAAGACCTTCTTTAAGCAGAAGAGCTACGGTAAGTCTTGTGCCGGCGTTCATATCGGTGATTCTTTCATAGGTTCCGAAAAATGCCAGTACCTCGTTATCGGTGAGCGATATTTTAATTTTATTTCGGTCGGCTCTGTACACCGTCATATGAATCCCCTCCGGATATTTTTTCTTTTTCGGGCATAATAATTTCGGGTGAAGTTCGTGAAACACAGCTATGTACTGTTTTTTAAATCTATGCTTTATACGGCATCGGCAATAATTCTTTTGGTGATAGGATATTTTTCCGCCGGATTTTTTTTCGGCTGAACGGAGGTAAAAATGAGTTATATTGAACTTAAAAGCGGAACAGACATACGGGGCGTCGCCAGCGACCTCGGCGGTAAAAAGGTTAACCTTACCGAAGAGGCGGTTTATGACATAACTGCGGCGTTTATAGTGTGGTACATAAATAAATATGAAAAAAATTCCGCCGAAATGAATGTGGCCGTGGGACACGATTCACGCATCACAGGCGAAAAAATCGCCGCTAAGGTAAAAGAGGCGCTTATTAATGCCGGAGTTTCGGTAATAGATTGCGGTCTTGCTTCAACACCGGCTATGTTTATGACTACGGTTGACCTTAATGCGGACGCAGCAATTCAGATAACCGCAAGCCACCACCCGTTTGACAGAAACGGACTGAAATTTTTCACACCCGACGGCGGACTTGATTCCGAGAATATTTCGGAAATAGTGAAGCTTGCCGATAACGGTGAAGAAATAATCTGCAATCGTGCCGGCGTCACAATGCTTTATGATTATATGTCTAAATATTCCGCAAGACTGCGCCGAATGATATGCGAGGCGGTAGGAAAAAAGGAAGAGGACAAACCGCTTGACGGATATAAAATAATAGTGGACGCAGGTAACGGAGCCGGCGGATTTTATGCAAAGGATGTACTTGAAAAGCTCGGAGCGGATATAGAGGGCAGCCAGTTTTTAGAGCCTGACGGTATGTTCCCGAATCATATACCTAATCCGGAAAACGAGCAGGCTATGGAAAGCATATGCTCTGCCGTAAAGAAAAACCGTGCAGACCTCGGAATTATATTTGATACCGATGTTGACCGTGCCGGCTGCGTGGGTGCTGACGGAGCGGAAATAAACCGCAACCGTCTTATAGCTCTCGCCGCATATATGGTGTCAGGCGGCAAGGGCGGAGTAACGATAGTGACCGACTCCGTAACAAGCGACGGACTTCACGAATATATTGAAAACACCTTAGGCGATAAGCATTACCGCTATCGCAGAGGATATAAAAATGTTATAAACAAGGCACAGGAGCTTTGCGGTAAGGGGATAGACTGTCCGCTTGCCATTGAAACCTCGGGTCATGCGGCACTCAGAGAAAACTATTTCCTTGATGACGGAGCATACCTTGTAACAAAAATTGTAATAGAGCTGGCACGGGGCAACGATATAGAAAAGATATTAAATCCTCTTAAAATGCCGGTTGAAGAAAGGGAATGCCGTTTTAATATTCTGTGTGATGATTTCAAGGAATACGGTAATAAGGTAATAGAAGAGCTTACAAAATATGCCGAAACCCGCCCTGATTGGAAAATAGCGGACGATAACAGAGAAGGTATCAGAGTTTCAACCGGAAACGGATTTTTCCTTTTGAGATTAAGTGTTCACGACCCCGTAATGCCTATGAATTTTGAAAGCAATGTAAAAGACGGCATAAAAAAAGATATACGGGACTTAAAGGGCTTTTTTGAGCAGTTCGATAAGCTTGATATATCTTCACTTACATAATTTTTTCCACAAGCGGGAGCCAAACCTTAAAGGTTTCGGCTCCCGCCGTTTTAATTCAGGTATTGTTATCTGAGCAGCCGCAGCAGGGAGAATCTGCAATATCGCAGGGTCTCGGCGGGAAAAAGTCATCCGTGGGAAACTTAATTTTTCTGAAGGTATCGCAGGGCTGGTCGGTTGAATCGTCGCAATGCTTTTCCGGAATACAGAAATCGTATACCGGGATAAGCATCTGAACATTCCTTATAAGTTGTACTATTGTGAAGAGACCCAGAGTTACATAAACGGTGGGATTACCGTTTTGAAGGTCGGTAACTACGTTTCCGCCTATGCAATCGCATACGCATTTCGGTATGCAGCATATGCTGTCGTAGCAGTCTCTTATTGCTCCTATTCTCGCCGATAGCGGGACAGGGTCTACTGCCTGAACAACACACTTGGGCATATTTGTGGTTCTGCGTGTGGTTCTGTCACAGTCGTCGTCTTCACGCATAGTGCTTGAAAATACCTTTACATTGCCGTCGCTGCCGAAAAGTATTACCTTTTTGGAATAAGAGGTAATACCGTTTATGCAATGCGGGCATGTGTGGGGAGCGGTATAAATATCAAATCCCAACAGGAAGAAAAATGTCAGGTCACAGGAATAAAAACCCTTGTTGAAATTAACCGGTTCGACATCAATAAAAACATTAAGTACCTCTGCCGAACGCAGCCGTACACTTAAAGCATTGTTGACTATTGACTGATCCTCCGGCAGGAAAAAGCATCTTAAATCCTCAAGACAGTCACGGTCGCAGCAGGAATCGTAGACTCTTCCGGCATCTACGCAGACAGCTTCCTTAAAGCTTCCGTTTTCGGGCGGACATCCGTTCTTTAAATCTGCCATATAATAAGCCTCCTGTAATAATATTGAAGCTTTTAACTTCACTAATATCATATGATTATTTCGGAAATGGGTGAAAATTTTATAAATCTACGCTTTTTTTATCAAAAAAATAAAAATGGTAAACGAGAAAACGAGAGAAAACGGGAGAAAATTAAAGAAAATTAAAGATAATAAATATTAAATTAAAATTTTGGAATTTTGTTATTGACAACCTTTCTTCATTGTGGTATTATAATTTAGCTGTTTAGAAACATTATTTTTTGGAGGTTTTGAATTATGTCAACATTTATGGCAAAACCTGCCGAAATTCAGCGTAAGTGGTATATAATCGACGCAGCGGACAGACCGCTCGGCCGTACCGCCACAAAGGTTGCGGATATTCTTCGCGGCAAAGTAAAGCCGGAGTTTACACCGCATGTTGATTGCGGAGACCATGTTATCGTTATAAACGCTGATAAGGCAGTTTTAACAGGAAAGAAGCTTGATAAGAAGTATTATCGCCGTCATACAGGCTATATCGGCGGTCTTAAGGAAGTTAAATATTCTTCACTTATGAAGACCAGACCGGAGCTTGCTATGGAGCTTGCCGTTAAGGGTATGGTTCCGGATACTACAATCGGCCGCAAGGCTCTTACAAGACTTCATGTTTACAGCGGTTCTGAGTATGCTCAGGTAGCTCAGAAGCCCGAAAAGCTTGAATTTTAAGAAGGGAGACAGAAACAATGTTTGAAGCTAAGCCTTATTTCTACGGAACAGGCAGAAGAAAAAGTTCTGTTGCCCGTGTTCGTCTTTATGCCGGTACCGGAAAGGTAACCGTTAACGACAGAGATATAGATGATTATTTCGGTCTTGAGACCTTAAAGCTCATCGTTCGTCAGCCGCTCGCACTTACCGGTACTGCCGATAAGTACGATGTTGTCTGCCGTGTTGCAGGCGGCGGAGTTACAGGTCAGGCAGGCGCTATCCGTCACGGTATTTCCCGTGCGCTTCTCCAGTCTGACGCAGAGCTTCGTCCGGAGCTCAAAAAAGCAGGCTTCCTTACGAGAGACCCTCGTATGAAGGAAAGAAAGAAATACGGTCTCAAAGGCGCTCGCCGTGCACCGCAGTTCTCAAAGAGATAATTATTTATCGCAAGACAAAACCGTCGGATTTTGCACAAGTCCAGTAAAAACGGACAATAGAAAAAAACACCCTCCTATGGTAGAATTAAAACAACTACCATAGGAGGATTTTTTATGCCAAGAAGTTATCGACATATACAACAATATGAAAAAGAATTGTTGAAATTAAAAGAAGAAGGATTAACGGTAAAAGCAATAGGAGAAAGATATGGTTTAACATATGAGCAAACTCACGAATTTTTCAAAAGATATAATCGAAAACAGCGAAAACTCGCAGCAGGTGTAGCATTAAAATGCAAAGGTAGACAACAAAAAATTATGTTGTTAGTGAACAGGATAAAGTTGCTGAACTAAAATATATTCTTGCACGCAAGGACGCAAAAATCAAATCGTTAGAAATGGAAAATGAACTGATGCGGGATTTTCTCTCGCTCACAGAAAGGAAGTGAGGACAAGCGTAAAATATATGGTAATCTACCGACATAAAGATAAATATTCAGTTAGTAAAATGTGTAGGTTCTTTAAAGTATCCCGAAGTGGATATTATGACTATGTTAAAAGAATGGATATACCTGCATGGGATTTACCATTGGCAGAGAAAATTAGAGAGTGTCAGGAACTATGCGGTAAAACTTACGGATATAGAAGAGTACATATATGGCTTGAGAGAAATGGTATTTACCGCAATCCTAAGACAGTACTAAGAGTTATGCAGAAATATGGATTGCTATCGGTAATCAGAAGAAAGAAATATCGAAACTACGGAGATTATCTACACAGGTATCCAAATTTGCTCAACAGAGATTTTAATGCTGAAAGTCCAAATCAAAAATGGGTTACAGATATTTCGTACATACACACAAAACAAGGCGTGCTGTATCTTTCGGTCATTAGAGATTTGTTTGACAATAGTATTGTTGCTTACAAAACAGGTACTGAACAAAATATAAATCTTGTTTTAAGTACCATTAAAGAAGCCAAGAAAAAAGAGAAGGTCACCGCAGATTTGCAGCTCCACAGTGACCAAGGCTTTCAGTATACCTCACAAGCGTACTTCAAGCTAACACAATCATACGGCATTACACCATCAATGTCAAGACGTGGTAATCCTTATGACAATGCTTTAGCAGAAAATTTCTTTTCTATTCTCAAAACTGAATGTATCTACCGAGTAAAACTTCAAACCTATGAGGAGGCGCGCCTCCTCATAGGTGAATACATCCATTTCTACAACAACCAACGAATACAACTAAAAACAAAACTGACACCACTCGAAAAGCGATGTCAGTATGTTGCTTAAATTTTAATTTTTGCTACCATAGGGGTTTTTGTGCTGTCCGCACAAATTGGGGCAGTTCAATTTTTCCGACGGTTTTTTGTTTTGTGCTTATTTTCTTTTTTTGCCTGCTATTATATTCATTGTTATATAAATTCCTATAAGCAGTAAAATGCTTGCACATATTATAAGGTACATTGCGCCGATTTCGACCTTAGTACCGAAAAATTCAAGATTGCAGTCCACACTTTCTCGAATAGCCTCAACAACTTCGTTGGGGAAGCCCTGATTTTTCATTTCGGCAAAGGTGCCTCTTAAAAAGTGATTTCGCAGTAAACTTGTACCGTAGGTGCCGGGCAAAAACGAAAGTACATTTTTAAGACCGTTTCCGAAATTGGAAATCGGCATATATGCGCCGCAGATAAACCCGTAACCTGCACTTACAATAGTTCCTACCGCCGATGCCTGCCCGTCTGTTGTTAAAAAGAAGTTTATACAGGATGAAAGTGCGGTGCCGAACATTGTAAGCAGAAATACATCCAGTATCAAAAGAGCAACATCCGCCGCTGTAAGGTACCAACCTACAACTGCAAGATACAAAAGTGATACCAAAGCCGCACAGAAGCTTACAATAAGCGTAGAAAACAGGGTAGAGAGATAATAACTGAATCCTAAAACACCGAAACGCACAGGAGTTATAGTAAGGTCATGTATTGCTCCGCTTGTTTTATCCTTTATCATTAACAGGTTAGAACAAAATGCAACGGTAACACAGCTCACCGCCAAAAGCGAGGATACAAGCTGACCGCCGACACAGCCGTTAAGAACAGAATCCGAAATATCGGCTCCTGCCGCCAAAAGTGCGGAGCGGAAAGAATCATCATATACCTTTTTTAAAAAGGTGGAATAAAGGACAAGCAGTATAACAGGTGTTATAAGTGAAGAAAAGAACATACCCTTATCCTTAAAATACAATTTTGTATTTCTTTTTGTAAGCGCAAAAAGCTCATTCATTATTGCTCGCCCCCTGTAATACCTATTGACTTGCCGGTTACGGCAAGAAAAACATCATCCATTTTTCCTTTGGTGATTTCGTAGTCACGGAACATATCGGGATTTTTTATTATAAGCTCGGTTGCGGCATGCGTATCGGGAACGGAAACTCTAAAAGCGTCTCTAATTCTTTCATATGGCTTTCCGAGCTTTTTTATATCGTCCTCCGAAACTCCGTAGAGCGTGATAAAATCACCTGTATATGTATTTTTAAGGGTTAACGGAGTGCCTTCGGCGGCTATTTTTCCGTGGTCTAAGATAATTACAAAATCAGCGTCGGCAGCCTCTTCCATATAGTGTGTTGTCAGGAATACGGTTAGGTTTTCCTGCTTTCTAAGCTTTTCAACCACGCCCCAAAGGAGTGTGCGTGTCTGAGGGTCAAGTCCGGTTGTGGGTTCATCCAAAATGAGTATTTTCGGCTTGTGTAAAAGGGCACGGGCAATGTCTATCCGTCTTTTTTGACCGCCCGAAAGCTTACCCACCGGACGGCGAAGCAGATCCTCGAAATCAAGAAGGCGTGCAAGCTCTGACAGACGCTCTTTAAATTTTGTGCCGTGGATACCGTAAAGTGCCGCACGGCTTTCAAGATTGTCTTTTACCGTCAAATCCTTATCCAGCACAGAGCCTTGAAAAACCACACCGAGACTGCGTTTAATGAGGTCAGGCTCTTTGTCAAGGTCGGTTTCGCATATTTTTACATTGCCGCCGTCCTTTTTAAGCTGACCGCAAATAATATTTATTGTAGTTGACTTGCCGGCACCGTTCACACCTAAAAAAGCGAATAATTCGCCCTCTTTGACACGAAAGCTCAAATCGTTCACGGCACACAAATCACCGAAGCATTTTTTCAAATGCTCAATTTGTATCATATCAGCCATATTACCCTCCTGTTTTGTATGTATATAATATTATAATAAGCAAATTTTTCTTTTTGTCAAGTAATCGGATGCAATCCGATTATCATTAGGCAACAAATAAGCGCAATCGGTTGTAAATTTTCAGATACAACCAATTGCGCTGTTCTTTTAGAGTTTGCAAAATTACTTATGAATTCCGTCGAAAAATAATGCTACCGTTCCCGGACCTACATGGGCACCCGTTACGGGCTCGTAGCAAACTGTGATACATTTGCCTTTAAATCCGTGCTTTTTCAGTTCTGAAAGTAAGAAGGCGGCGTCATCCTCGCAATCGGCATGAGCAATACCCACCGTTCCTTTTTTGTCTTTGGCAAGCTTACCGAAATTATCGGCGAGCGTAAGCAGTGCCGCCCGTTTTCCCCTTGACTTTCCGCAGGAGATTATATGACCGCCTTCGTCTCCCTTTAAAATCGGTTTTATGTTCAAAATAGTTCCCACTACGGCAGTTGCACCGCTTATGCGGCCTCCGTTTTTCAGGTATTTAAGATCCTCAACCGTGAAAAATTGGCACATATTTTTAAGCTTTTCCGAAATACAGCTTACAATATCTTTAAAGGATACGCCGCCTTCATTCATTTCTGCCGCTTCAAGCACCAGAAGACCCTCTCCGAGAGATGCGGCAAGCGTATCTATAACGGCTATACTTCTTTCGGGGTATTCGCTTTCAAGCTCAGCTGCGGCGGTTTGAGCCGCCTGTGCCGTTCCGCTTATGCCGCCGGACATTGCAAAATAAATAATATCGTTGCCGCATTTAAGCTCCGGTTCAAATGCGTTTAAAAAAGTGCCGGTATTTATCATTGAGGTTTTAACAGAAGTGCCGGCACGCATAGCATTATAAAACGCTTTGCCGTCAAAGTCCTCTGTTTCCTCCTGCACGCTTTCAACACCGCCTACAGAAAAGGTGAGCGGAATGATTTTAATTGAGTGCTTTATTATTAAATCGGCAGGAAGATTGGCGGATGTATCTGTAAATATTCTTATCATAATATGTTATTCTCCTTTGCAAGATGAAGCGGTTTTGTAACCGTAATATATAATAGCTCTACGGTACATTTTTTTCAACCTAATACTCCATTTGTCAGTTCTACCGGCGCTGTGCCTCAAAGTAGAGAGTGTTTTCACAGTCCTACTGTTTGGAGAATTTGCTGTTTTATGCGTAATTACAGGCAAAGAATATTTAAACAGTTCCCATTGTCACACAATCAATCTGTAATAATATTATGCAATTTCGGAATTATGGCTTTTGATATTTAAAAGTGACTTTTTTTTTGAATTGTAGCTGCCGGCTGTCAGGTGAATGAAAAGCTCTTACAAGGAGGAAATGCCGCCCATAACGCATACCGCATAGCAATAAGTAACGGCAAAAGGCGCTTTTAGAAAGTAAGGAATAAAAAATACCGATAGACCGGTGACTTTGTTTAAATATGTATGAAGCGAAGCAAATTTACGGTATTTGACAGCAGCTGTAAAATAAGCACACAGCCTTATAATAAGCACAGCGCAAACTACCCACCAAATTTGCTTTGGCAGTTCGTCTAACAAATACCGCAACAATTTTGTAAGCGTTACACCGTAGAACAAAATATCCGCCGCAGAATCAAGCTTAGCACCTGTTTCGCTTGCAATTCCGAATTTCCTTGCAACAAATCCATCCAATACATCTGTAACGCCCGTAAGGGAATAAGTAATATAAAACGGAATTGAAAACGGTGTCAAAAACAACAATATAATTGTACCCACAATTCTAAGAACGGTGATGCAGTTTGCAATCATTGATTTTTTCATTATATAGAATCCCTTGTTTCGTTGTAATTCTTTTGAAATCGTTTTTTATATTATATATTGTAAGATTTTAACTGTCAATGCAATTTTCTGTATTTAACTGTAAATAAAAAGCAAAAAAAACCTTGACAAAACCTAAAAATAGGGTATAATAGTTTTGTTACAAAATTTTGGGGAATTGTGTAACGGTAGCACGACAGACTCTGACTCTGTTTGTTGGGGTTCGAATCCCTATTCCCC